>JAGHAJ010000264.1 GCA_021161545.1 Synergistota bacterium
ATATCCTTATAGCATCCAGATGCATCTTTGTCGGATAACCTTTATGTCTGGAAAACCCGTATTGAGGATAAACTCTATGCCATCCACACATAATCTTATCTCTAACTACTTTTGCCACAATAGAAGCAGCAGATATAACATATATTTTTGCATCTCCGCCTACTACTGCTCTCTGAGGATAGTTAATATTAGGTATGGTGTCTTTACCATCTACAAAAACCATTGAGGGCCTCACCCCAAGTCTATCAATTGCTATCTTCATAGCCAGGAGGGCAGCATTCCTTATATTGATGCGGTCTATAGTATCCTCACGCACTACACCCACTCCCACTGCAACCGCATTTTCAAATATAACAGAAGCAATGCTTTCCCTCTTCACTGGAGGAAGTTTCTTAGAATCCTTTATCCCCTCTATCCTATTATGAGGGTCAAGAATCACAGCTGCAGCAACAACTGGCCCTGCGATAGGTCCTCTACCTGCCTCATCTACACCTGCTACCCACCACATAGTTAGTAAGGGCTCAACAATATACGAATTCTTGTAATAGGCCAATATATGATAAATGCCTTACCTTTTATGTTCTCCTTAGGAACATATCCCCAATATCTGCTATCATCGCTGTTAGGTCTATTATCCCCCATAACGAAATATCTTCCCTTTGGTACTACAATCTCATCCATGGAAAACATATCATTATGCACAACGTAGGGCTCTTTCAACAGTCTACCGTTAATATACACCTTCCCCTCTACTATCTTAATATGGTCTCCAGGCAGGCCTATTATCCTCTTTATAAAATCTGTAGATGTATCGAGGGGGAATTTAAATACCACAATATCCCCCCTCTTAGGCTCAACAAAGTAATATATAAATTTGGCAACCAGCACCCTATCATGTGGCATGAGTGTTGGTTCCATAGAACCTGTCGGTATGTAAAAGGCTTCTACCACGAATGTCCTTATAAGTAAAGCCAATATCACTGCCCATATTACAACCTCTAACATCTCTCTCCATACCGGTTTTTTCGACTTTTTTCTGCCTTTAGCACTGCTATCTTTTACCACGAAAAGGCCCCCTTAGCTCATGACCTTGTTGTATCCTCTTTAATCCTGCTCGCCTTACCCCTCAGATTTCTAAGATAATAAAGCTTTGCTCTTCTCACTTTTCCTCTCCTTACAACCTCTATCTTTTCTATGTTCGGAGAATGCAATGGAAATATCCTTTCAACTCCAATCCCATAGGAGACCTTTCTAACGGTAAATGTCTCGCGCGTGCCACCATGCGCTCTGGATATAACCACTCCCTGAAACACCTGTATCCTTTCCTTTTCTCCCTCTCTAACCTTTAAATGCACCCTCACAGTATCCCCAGGTCTAAAATCAGGGATATCCCTCTTCATATAAGCCTTTTCTACCAAGCTTACCTTGTCCATCTTAATCCCTCCTAATCCCTAATAGTCTATCAAGTATAATGGCTGCAGCACTTCTAACAGAAAGGTGATTGTACTCTCCTACCCCCCTTATGGGCTCAAGCACATAGTCAGTGGAGTCTATCACGCTTTCATCCAGTCCCCACCCAGTCCCAACTATTATAGCAAAAGCCTTTTCATAGTCAACAAAAAGCTTCTGCCTCATGTAGGAGAAAGAAACTGCCCTTTCCTTTACCTTAGCGGTAGTAGATACAGAAACAACATCACACTTCTCCAGAGAAGATATCTTCCTAACAGCTTCCTCCAGGGAACGAACAACCCTAACAACTCCCAACGCGTCCTTTCTCATTGGATTATATTCAGCACCATACCCAGTAGTCCAATGAGCTACTATCTTAGATACAAGCTCTCTCTGAGACTCAAGAGGTGTTACAATCCAGAAGAGCTTCACACCAAATGTCTTACAGCTCCTCGCAATATCGTGTATGTCAAGGTTAGCAATAGCAGTCGAAACCACATTCCCATTTCTGTCCAGCACAGGGTAATGTACTAAAAGCAGGTGAATCCCCCTCTTCCTGAATGAAAGTGGCGAGACTCGGTAGAGTAAATCCGGCCGCTGACGCACAGTAACAGATATTGCTTCCTTTAACCTCCACTCCCCTATCATCTCATGATTACCAGACAAAAGCACATCTGGCACGCTTACTCCTTCAAACTCCCTCGGTCTTGTATAATGTGGATACTCCAGCAACCCCCAAGAAAAGGAATCCTTTTCAGGTGCATCACCTCTCCCAAGCACCCCCGGAAGAAATCTCACAACAGAATCTATCAAGACCATCGCCGGTAACTCACCGCCCGTAAGGACATAATCTCCTATCGATAATTCATCCATCTCAAAAAAGAGTTTAACTCTTTCATCGACGCCCTCATAGTGTCCACAAATAAGCGTAAGCACATCATAGTTAGAAAGCTCCTTAACAACATCGTAATTTAGTTTCTTACCCCTCGGTGAGAGCAAGATAATCTTCCCTCTCTCTGGTATATCTCTTAAGGCAGAAACAACTACCGGCAACTTTATTACCATTCCCTCGCCACCACCATAACTATAGTCATCTATAGTCCTGTGTTTATCAGTAGAATAATCTCTGAGGTCATATATCTTCACATCTAACACACCTTTATCTATTGCCCTTTTCACCATACTGACAGAAAGAAAGCTATCAAAGGCTTCGGGAAAGGCAGTAATTATATTAACTTTCATATATCTCCATCAATCCTTCCGGAAGTTTCACATAGATTCTTTTATCCTTCAAGTCCACACGCAAAATCACGCTCTTAAGCGCTGGGATAAAGAGGTCCTTCTTACCCTCTCTATGCACCTGATACACATCATTACTTCCTGTTCTTATAACATCTATAACTTCACCCACCAGTCCCCCACCTTCAAGATAAACTTTGCATCCAATAATATCAAAGACGTAAAATGTATCTTTCGGCAACTCATACAGTTCATCCTTAGGGACCTTCACATACATACCCTTAAAAGCATGTAAATCATATCCATTTCCAATCTCTACAAAAACAAACCCATCCCTTATAGAGACTCCTCTCACATCCACCCTGACCTGCATATCCTTCCCATAAAGGCTAAGTGAATCCATACTACAGAACCTTTCGGGAAAGTCAGTAAAAGGCCTTATAGTTAAACTATTCTGCCGTATACTTACTGCTACCACTTTTCCTATCTCTACCAGACCTGCTTCCTTCAACCCTCATCACTACCCTTTTACCTATCTTTAAACCTTTCATCCTCAAAATCTGTGTTAAAGACTGCACCATCCTTCCTCTTCTTCCAATAACTCTACCTATGTCCTCTTCTGCTACCTTCACATCAATGGTTATCTTATCCCCTTCCTCTTTCGCATCCACAGAAACTCTATCCGGATACTTCACTATCTTCTCTATCAGAAACTCCGCCAGTTCCTTCATCTGAAACCTTCCCCTTCTTCTGAGCTTCAAACATTTCCCATACACCCACCATCTTCAAGA
>JAGHAJ010000024.1 GCA_021161545.1 Synergistota bacterium
AATTTCAGAATATCTTGGAATATATATTCAATGAAGTTCTTGAGTATTACGAAATGATAAAGAATGGGAAAAGAGACCTCTACTTTTAGAGAATTTTCTGAGCTGGCATTCGAGATAAAGCGAAAGTATGGAATTGGCCTTCAGTTAGTTGAAATAATTGGTAGTAGATGGTCTTTTGTGGCAGGAGAGGAAGACGAGCAAAGTTTTCTTCCCCCTGAGCGCATTCGTGTAGGGAGGCGATTTGGCATTGTTTCTGCATGTTGGAGTAGATTACCGGATTTCGAAAAGGAGAAGATACTAACTGTGGTGAAACGATATGACAAAAGATGAAATTTTGTATTACCTTAAAACCCATCACGAAGTGGATATGTACAGAATTTTTGAGTTGGCAGATAGAGCTCGTAAGAGATACTGCGGTGATGGGGTGCATCTGAGGGGCATAATAGAGTTTTCAAATTGTTGTGTGAGAAACTGCCTGTATTGTGGTTTAAGGAGGGGAAATGGGAGGGTCCGCAGATACAGAATGACGGTGGATGAGGTTTATCAGGTTGCAAAGTACGCTGCAGATGCTGGTGTGAAGACGATAGTGTTACAGTCAGGTGAAGACCCATACTATACGGTGAGTGAATTATGCAGGATGGTTGAGCGTGTAAAGGAACTTGATGTTGCTGTTACGCTTTCCCTGGGTGAGAAGAGCTATAGGGACTATAGGTCTCTAAGGGAGGCTGGGGCAGATAGATATCTGCTAAAATTTGAGACATCTAATAAGAGACTTTATGCATTTTTGAAACCAGATTCTTCGTATGTAAACAGGTTTAGATGCCTTGAGTATCTCTCAGAGTTGGGGTATCAGGTGGGCTCTGGTAATATGGTAGGTTTACCCAACCAGTCTTCTGAAAGTATTGCTGATGATATACTTCTATTTGGGATGCTTGAGCTCGATATGGTGGGTATAGGCCCTTTTATACCGCACCCTGATACCCCTTTGGGTAGCTTTAATGGTAGTTCATCTTGTTTAACTGTAAAGGTCATAGCACTGACGAGGATACTTACAAGAAATGCCCATATACCTGCAACAACTGCTCTGGCCACGGTGGACCCTGAAGGTAGGAGGAAAGCCCTGTGTTGCGGTGCAAATGTTGTAATGCCTGATGTGACGCCGCTTTCATATGCAGCCGATTACGAAATATATCCAGATAAATTGACCGAGGGTTCCATTGATGAGGTTAGGAGGCTTATTTTTTCTGTCGGTAGGTATGTTGCCAAAGGATATGGTCATAGCCTGAAGATGGGTGGAAATGTTAACATTAGGGGTTCTAATATATCTACCTGCAATTATACTGCCACCGTCAATTTCAATCTGCTGATATGATATAATTTCTTGGTAGTTTTAAAACCTGTGGGGAGATGATTGCATGGACAAAGATGTGGAAAGGCTTTTACAGAGAGCGGAGAAGCCTTCTGCTGATGCAGTAAGATTGCATCCGTTATATGGTGGAAAGGTGCAGGTTGTACCAAAGGTGCCTATCAGGAGTTTGGATGATTTTGCCGTGTGGTATACGCCGGGTGTGGCTGCGGTTTGCAGGCTTATTGCCAATAATAAAAAGAAATCCTTTGAGTACACTAACCGCATGAACACAATAGCTATTGTATCTGATGGAACGAGGGTGTTGGGTCTGGGTGATATAGGACCGGAAGCAGGCTTACCTGTTATGGAGGGTAAAGCTTTGATTTTCAAGTATCTTGGAGGAGTGGATGCTGTGCCCCTGTGTGTTTCTGCTACTGAAATTGATGAGCTGGTTTCTCTCTGTAAGTGGATTTCTCCGTCATTTGGTGGAATAAACATCGAGGATATAGAAAGTCCCAAGTGTTTTTTTCTCCTCGATAAGCTTCAGAGTGAACTTCAGATACCTGTCTTCCATGATGACCAGCAGGGGACTGCTGTGGTTGTCCTCGCAGCTTTGAAGAGTGCCATGCGTGTGGTAAACAAAAGCCTTGAGGACATAAAAGTTGCAATGGTAGGCATGGGGGCTGCCAATGTGGCAAACCTCAGGTTGTTGTTAAAAGCGGGAGTGCGCATAGAAAATGTTGTGGCGTGTGATAAGGATGGGATAGTTGCTGATAGTGAGGTAAGTGGCCCTTTGGGTGAACTTTTGATGGGTAGTAACCCCGAAGGTAAAACGGGTGGAATACCCGAAGCGCTTGAGGGGACCGATGTCTGTATCGCCTTTTCGAAGCCTGGTCCGGATACCATAAGGCCTGAATGGCTCTCTCGAATGAATGAGGATGCTGTTGTGTTTGCATGTGCCAACCCGATACCTGAGATATGGCCGTGGGATGCAAAGGCTTCAGGTGCAAAAGTGGTTGCGACGGGAAGAAGCGATTTCCCTAATCAGGTTAATAATTCACTGGGATTTCCAGCGATTTTCAGGGGGGTATTGGATGTAAGGGCAAAGAAGATAACCGATGAGATGTGTATAGCTGCGGCAGATGCTATATCGGATTTTGCATACAGAAAGGGGATAGATGAGGAGCACATTGTACCCTCTATGGATGATGAGAAAATGTATGTAGAAGAGGCGATTGCAGTTGCTAAAATGGCTATGAAGCAGAAGGTTGCGCAAATTTACCTGGATGATGACGAATTGGAAGAAAAAGTGAGACGAAATATAAAAAGTGGGAAAGAGATTATGTCTAAAATGTTTGGAATTTAGTGGGAATCCGTGTGGATTCCCACCTTTTAATTTTTGCCTGAATGCTTCTTTGCATCTAATATATTTATTGCATTTATTACAGCTTCAACAGATGCTAATATTATATCGTCTTTTGCTGCGTGGGAGTTTGCAGTGATACCATTCTCTTCTATTTCTACATATACGTCACCGAGGGCATCTGAGCCACCTGTTACTGCTTCTACGGAGAACTCTTTGAGTTTGAAGTTTATGTGTTCTTTTAGAAGGCTCCTTATAGTATTTAGTGATGCATCTACAGGCCCTTTTCCTATGCCTGCACCTGTGTATTCTTTTCCGTCAACGAGTAGAGATACTGTGGATGTAGCTTTTATATTATTTCCTACTACTGTGGTTATGCCTTTTAATAGTACCTTTGGTTTTATTTCTTTTTCCTTCTTTTCTGGAGAGATAAATTCCTCTTTGAGCTTGAATTTTTGTATCTTCCCTGATGCGGTCATAGGAAATTTGTCAACAAATTTTACTACCTGAGGTACCTTGAAGTCAGCAACCTTCTCCTTACAGAACGCTTTTACCTCTTCTTCTGTAAGGTTTTCACCAGGTTTTAATATGATAAATGCTGCAACCTGCTCACCGTACTTCTTGTCTGGTATGCCAACCACTTGTGCCTCTTTTACCTTTGGGTGCTCAAGCAGCAATTCTTCTATCTCTCTGGGAGAGATATTTTCTCCACCCCTTATGATTATGTCTTTAGATCTGCCAGTTATCTTTACATATCCGTCTTCGTCCATTATGCCGATATCTCCAGTGTGGAGCCAACCCTCTTCATCTATGACCCTTCTTGTTGCGCGAGGTTCCTTGTAGTATCCTTTCATTACATTGTATCCTCTGGTACAAACCTCTCCAGGGGTGTTTACAGGACAGATTTCTCCTGTATAGAGGTCTGCAATCTTTACTTCTACATGTGCCATAGGTTTGCCAACTGTCTTTACCCTGTGTTCCAGTGTGTCATTTGTTTCTGTCATGGTGACTCCGGGAGATGCTTCTGTAAGGCCATAAGTGATTACGACTTCGCTCATATTCATCTCGGTATTGACGCGTCTCATGACCTCTACCGGGCATGTAGCACCTGCCATTATACCTGTCCTCAGACTTTTCAAGTTAAAGCTCTTGAAATCTTGATGATTTAACATGTTTATGAACATGGTTGGAACCCCATGAACAGCTGTGCACCGCTCTTTTTCGATTGCTTTTAGAGTAGATTCGGTGTCAAATGCTGCTGATGGTAAAACAGAAGTAGCTCCATGGGTAGTGCACGCAAGGACCCCTAACACCATACCGAAACAGTGGAATAAGGGCACTGGGATGCAGAGTCTATCTTTACTTGTAAACCTCATGTGTTCTCCTATATCATATGCATTATTGATAAGATTGTGGTGGGTGAGCATAACGCCTTTGGGAAAACCGGTTGTTCCACTGGTAAACTGTATGTTTGCTACGTCGTCGAACTTCACCTTTGACTTTATGAACTTGTAATCTTCATCTGGGTAATCCATTTGCAGTATTTCATTGAATGTAAACATACCTTCTAAATGCTTGTCACTCAGGTGTATGACGTTTTTCAGGTTTGGGAAAGCCTTGCTCTTGAGTTCTCCCAGTTTTGAACTCTTTAGCTCTGGTACAAGCTCATAAACCATTTCTGCGTACTTTAAGTTCTTATATTCATCTTCTATTATTAATGTAGATGTCTCTGACTTCTTTATCACATATTCGAAATCTCTTGTCTTGAATGCAGAGTTCACGTTTACCAGTATGGCTCCTATCTTCATGCAACCAAGCATTACGATAACCCATTCAGCGTTGTTAGTTGACCACAGGGCAACTCTGTCACCCTTTTTCACTCCCAGGCTTAATAATCCCTTTGCAAAGCTGTCTACTACATCGTTTAGGTCCTTATAGGTATATCTTTTTCCTTGATGGAACGAAACTAATGCCTCGTTGTTTGGATGTTTGCTCACTATCAGCTCAAAATCCTCTCCTATTGTTTTTCCTATGAGTGGAAAACTCCCCAGTCCGTGAAGGTAGCTTTTCTCAAGCTTCATGCCTATTACACCCCTTTCTCTGTGAAGATATTAGGCGTGATTATATCTTAAAACTTTACTGTTGTCAAATACCGGAATTGGGTAATGTCAACTTTATCTCCTCAATCATATTCTTGAATTCCTTTGCCAGTTGTGTAATAATTGAGCTGTTCAAAGGGGCTGATGCAATTAATTGTACACTACGAGGTGATTAAGTATGAAAAAATTAATCTATGCTATTATTGTATTCCGAGGGTTTTTTAGAATTTGCTATAGGCAAATTGCTGCCGGATGGCAGTGATACTCTTGTAATTATCGTTTACTGTAGGACGGGTAAGAGGTCTCTGCTTTCAGCGAAGACATTGCGCAATATGGGTTACTGAAATGTGTTCGGTATAAAGGGTGGTTTTATGGCTTGGAAGGTTAAGGGCTATCCGGTGAAACATCTGCCTTGATATTTTTATGCCTTTGTCCTATAATCTTTCTGGGGGTGGATAGTTGGAGGTTTTAATTTTATCTATTACACTTTCTGCTTTCCTTTCTTTGGCTGTGCTTAGGGCAAAAAGACACGATAACATTTCCCTTGCGTTTATTAGGGAGTTTGGTGTTTTTGTGGCTTTTGTGGGTGTTGTTGTGCTCGAAAGATGGACTTCTGTTCCGCTCCTCAAGGCAGTTGTAGTGGGTAGTTTTGCCTTCTATCTGGTTGGACTCTCTGTTGCAAATAACCTCCTTTCGTGGAGATGGGGTTTGCTCTTTGAAGTTGTGGTTGCCGTTATCCTCACAAGATATGGTTTAAGAGTGGACTTTATTCTTGGACTTGACGGTAGATTTCACTATTTGGGATGGTATAGTATTCCTATTTCTGTGTTGTGGGTAGTCCTCGTCTCCAACTCTATAAGATTTCTTGACATTATTGAAGGTGTGGCAAGCGGAGTAATAGTTATTAGTGCTATTACATTTTACCTTGTTGCCTACTTTCAGCAGCAAGCATTGTTTGATGCTATGAATCTGA
>JAGHAJ010000216.1 GCA_021161545.1 Synergistota bacterium
ATATTCACATTCCCAGAAAACAGTCCAACAAGAGAAACCCTACCTCCTGCGGTTACCAGATCAAGGCCAAATGAAAGTGCTGCAGGATTACCCGACATCTCTATAACAACATCTACCCCCTTACCACCTGTAATTCCCATCACATTGGAATGTACTCCACCTTCAGTCGGGTCAAATACATAATCAGCACCCATATCTACAGCAAGTTTTCTTCTGCAATCATTTATCTCAGTAGCTATTATATTTGCAGCCCCACCCAATCTGGCTACAGCGATAGCAAGCAAACCCATTGGACCGCATCCCAAGACCAAAACATCCTTTCCTGCAATGTCTTCTACCATAACTGATTCGAACGTACTACCCAAAGGTTCCTATAAGGCAGCAATTTCAGGTGAAATACCTTCTTTATTCTTCCACACAACAACCTCCAGTAGTGATACATACTCCGCAAATGTACCATTTATGTCAACACCAACTATCTTCATATTGCTACATATATGAGCGTTACCAGTGAGACATTGATGGCAAACACCACAAGGAATATGTGTCTCAGCAGATACCATGTCCCCAACTTTTATTCTCTTAACACTTTTGCCAACCTCTGAAACTTCTCCTGACATCTCATGACCAAAAATAAGGGGAGTTTTTATCCTACTCTGAGCCCATGCATTCCAGTTATATATGTGCAGGTCAGTCCCACAGATGGCAACTTTCTCCACCCGAATAAGAACATCCCTATCCCCAATCTTAGGGATAGGGATGTCGTCCCGCAACACAGCACCTCTCTCAGGGCGTAACTTCATAAGTGCTTTCATACCTCATCGCCCTCCAGTACGCTTCTAAACGCAGAGAGGAACCTTGCACCGTATGCACCATCTATTAGCCTGTGGTCTGCAACCAGCGTAACGGTAAAAACCGGCCTTACACCAATTCCACCAGAACCAAGAACAACCACTTTATCCTTTATAGCTCCAACAGCTAATATTGCAACCTGTGGTGGATTTATCACTGCCGTAAACCTATCTATGCCAAACATACCAAGGTTTGTAAGTGTAATCGTTCCCCCTTCCACATCCGACATGTCAAGGGCATTTCTTCTCGCCTTATCAGCCAATGAGGTAAGCTCATCAGAAATCTGTAATACACTCTTTTCTTGTGCCTTTTTAACAACAGGCACCATAAGACCCGTAGGAGTATCAACAGCAACATTTACATCCACATCATCCCCAATATTAACCTCATTTTCCCCCTCAAATACTGCATTTAACATTGGGTAATCCTTAAGCACTTTGGCAAGGTAGTAAACCATTAATGCAGTATAAGAAACCTTTCTACCCTCTTTTACCTGTATCTCGTTCCTCCTATAACTCAGGAATGTCGCATCAACAGAGACCTCAAGAGAAAAGTGAGGTTTATCCCTGAAGCTCTGCTGCATCCTATCAGCTATAACCTTTCTCACACCTTCAAGGACAACCTTCTGAGCCCCTGCACCACTTACTTCCCGTCCCTTGGTAAACTCAAGAACATCTTTCTCTACAATCCTACCGCCGGGACCCGTACCCTTCACGTCCTTGAGGTCCACACCCAGCTCTTTTGCCCTCATCTTAGCCCGAGGAGATGCCTTTACACCCTCCTTAATAGGTATTTGCACCACAGCCTCTTTTGGTCTTTCAACGATATCCTCTTCTTCAACAGCAGTTTTACTCTCTCCTGGCTCCTCAACTGAGACTTCTCCCTCCACTTCCATGCAGGCAATAACCTCCCCAACAGGAACGGTTTCACCCTCCTCAACAACGATTTCCACTAAAACCCCGTCAAAAGGAGATTCTATCTCATTGCTTATCTTCTCGGTCATCACCTCAAACAGGACTTCACCCTTAGCCACATGCTCACCTACTGCCTTACGCCAAGATACAATAGTACCCTCACTCATGGTCAAACCCAATTTCGGCATCTTGATAGGTACTCGCATACCTCTACCCCCTCACATCAATATAACTTCCACAGCTTAGGCAAATACAGACTCAAAGATGGCACAAAACTTATGACCAATAGCGCTATCACAGCAGCGATTATCAACGGTATAGCTTCTCTTGCTATATCTTCAAGAGAGCTGCCCGATATGTTTGCACCAACATACAAATTCACGGCAACAGGTGGTGTAACCTGCCCTATAGCAAGGTTCACCGTCATGACGACCCCAAACCATATTGGGTCCCACCCAAAGTGCATCATTATAGGAACAAATATTGGCAAGAACACATAATATATGGATATTGCATCAAGAAACATACCGGCAATAAGTATTACTATATTTGCAAGAATCAAAATTACATGCGGATTCTTACTCAAACTAAGTATGAAGTGCGTGGTTGCATCTATTACACCTATCGCAGATGCAACCCACGAAAAGATACCTGCAAGCGTAACCACCATCATAACCACGGAAGATATAACAACTGAATCCACCATGAGCTTAAAGAAGCTCGACCATGTAAGTGTTCTATATACAACAAAACCTACAAAAAGCCCATAGAATATGGCAATGGCCGCTGCTTCCGTGGGAGTAAATATACCACCATATATGCCACCAAGTATCACAACCGGTGTCATAAGCCCCCAGAATGCATCCTTAAATGCCACTGCTATCTCCCTTAATCTACCCCACCTTTCACCTTTGTATCCCCTCTTCAATGATATAAGAAAAACAGCGATAATGAGAAA
>JAGHAJ010000031.1 GCA_021161545.1 Synergistota bacterium
CCCCTAATCTCTCAGACCTAAATAGCTCTCTTCCTTCGGGAGATTCCCAGAAAGAAGTGCCTCAAATACGGGTTCTATATCCTCAGGGAACAGGTCTCTGCCACCAAGCCCAAAGACATAAGACGCAACCGGCACACTCTTGCCGGCACTGTAAAGCGCTGCCCTTACCTCAGTGAAAAGGGGAGCACCCGCACCAAAGGATGCAGACCTATCAAGCACAGCAACCGCCTTCAGCTTACCGAGTTCCTCCGCTATCTCGTCAGCAGGAAACGGCCTGAAGAGTCTGGGTTTAAGCAGACCGACCTTCTTGCCCTGCACCCTCATCTTATCCACGACCGCCTTTGTCGTGCCTGCAGCAGAAGACATAACCACTATTGCTACCTCCGCGTCATCGAGCCTGTATTTCTCAAAGTATGGATACTCCTTACCCGTAAGCTTCGAGAGTTCCTTTCCAACCTCAAGATAGACCTTCTTTGCATGCTTCATGGCCTCTACCTGCTGCCGCTTGTGCTCAAAGTAATAATCGTAAAGGTCAAGCGGCCCATAGGTAACAGGATTATCCACATCCAAAAGTGGTTTGAGAGGCTTATATTCACCGATAAACTCCTTCACCTCATCGTCATCAAGGAGCTCAACTATCTCAACACCGTGAGAGGTGATGAATCCATCCTGCATAACCATAACAGGAAGGAGCACATCAGGATGCTCTGCCAGTCTCAATGCAAGAAACATGTTCTCATATGCTTCCTGAGAACTCTCCGAGTATATCTGTATCCAGCCAGAATCCCTCTCCGCCATGCTATCAGAGTGGTCACAGTGGATGTTTATAGGTGCAGAGAGCGCCCTGTTAACCACCGCCATGACTATGGGCAGCCGCGTGCTCGCAGCTATGTAAACGACTTCGTGCATCAGGGCAAGACCATTCGCAGAAGTCGCCGTCATCACACGGGCACCTGCAGCAGACGCCCCCACACACGCACTCATGGCAGAGTGCTCACTCTCAACAGTAATCATCTCCGTATCCGCCCGTCCATCCGCTACCATCTGAGAGAACGTCATGACTATCTCTGTCTGTGGCGTGATGGGGTAAGCTGCAACCACATCAGGATTTATCTGTCTCATTGCCTCGGCAATGGCCTGGTTTCCGGTAATAGCAAGTTTCTTCCTCTCCTTAACCGCCATAACTACTCACCATCCTTCCCCAGAAACTCCGTCTCTGGCTTCATCTCTATGGCATTAACGGGGCACTCGTGCGCACACACACCACATCCCTTACAGTAATCATAGTTTATCCCAACCATCTTGCCGTTAACTACCTCTATGCAGTTATCCGGGCAACTGAACCAGCAAATCATACAGTGTGTGCACTTACCCTCGTTCCATATAGGCCTTATGCTCCTCCACGAGCCCGTCTTGTACTCCTTGGCATTGCCCGCATCTACTATCATCCCACCTATGGGAATCTCCTTCCAGCCTTTCATCCTTCCATCACCTCCCTGTAGCCCCTGTCAATAGCCCTGATATTACCTTCAACGACATCCGGCGGTAGTTTCTTCGAAAACTTCTCCCTGAAAAACCTCTTGACCTCCTCCACAGGGACCTCGCTCCATACCTTGGAAAGTGCCCCAAGTATAGGGGTATTCGGTATGCCCCTACCTATCTCCTCAAGTGCAATGGTGGTAGCATCAACCGTATATACCTTCCCCTCTTTGAATCCAAGAAGCTCCCTCACATGCGCAGGTGGTTTACTGATGTTAACGAGAAGGATACCACCTTTCTTCAAGCCCTCTGTGGGGTGCACAGTCTCGAGAATCGTCGGGTCAATCACCACCACTATATCAGGCTCCTTAACCGCACAGTGCAGGGTAATCTGCCTATCACTTATACGGTTAAACGCCTTCATAGGTGCACCTGCCCTCTCTGCACCATACTCAGGGAAAGCCTGAACATACTTACCGGTCAGCCAGAGCACTTCCGCCAATATCTGTGAAGCAGTCTTCGCACCCTGACCTCCTCTCCCATGCCACCTGATCTCAACCGTCTCTGCCATATATTTCACCCCTTCACTAAAATATCTTAAAAAACACCTCCAACATTATATACCACTTGAAAGGTAATTACAAGAAGTGAACGGCTTCACAATTAAATCATCGGAAAAACCCACAAACACTAAAAAATCGGATATTATGCACACGGCAAACTGCCATTTTACCCTAAATTGTATATATTAAGTATTTTAACTACAACTCCACTTAGCATTCTCGGGGTCAAACTCTTCAAACACCTTCTGGAAGTCGATCTTCCCGATTTGCCTCCCTCTGTAGAACCCAAATATGTTGCTTTTTGCTTCAAGTAGTGGGCAGGAAGATATACCATGCCTTATAGAAAAGAGTGCCTCTGTAAACGCAGCCAGATGGTCTGCTCCCTTTATGAGTTCTCCATCCATGGGGTTGTATCTATCCTCGTTATATACGGTATCAAAGAGCTCCCTTTCCTCTACAGAAAGCTTTTTAACCACACCGTCCTGCACTATCTTGAGGTTAAACTCGTCTTCTATAAAGTATTTCATCTCCCTGTGCCAGCTACGGGGCAAAAGCGGCAGTATCTCTTCTTCTACATGGTATCTCTCATACTCCCTTATAATCTCCTCCATACCTTCAACGGACCTTTTAACGGGTGATATAATGTCTCTGGTCACCACCTCTGGCAGGTCGTGAAACAAACCTGCAAAGAATGTGTTGTAAAGACGCTTTCTGCAAGCTCCCATCTCAACGGAGAGCACATAGGAGACAATGGCTACAACAAGCATGTGCCCAAGAACGGATGTCTGCGGAACTCGTGGCGTCCTTGACCACCTTTTCTGAAACCTCAACTGCCCACACAGGTCCACGAAGTTGTATATCTTCCTCTTAAGGAGGAGTTTCTGGACACCTATCAGGTCGTAGTGGTCTTCTATCTGGTTTTCTATATCTGCCTTCGTCTTCTGGATGCCATACATAAAGGGGGTAATGTTGTAAATTATCCTGAACTCCCAATCGGTTGCAAGGTAGTGAGCAGCCCTCAGTATCCTCTTTTCATATTCTCCGTATGTATCGTCCAAGAGGTATCTTTCAAACCTCTCGTAGAAGCCACACCCGAGGTCCTGCATCATAGGAGTCAACCTCTGCAACACCCACTTGTTCAGTTCCCTGCCCTTTGCGTTCATTACCTTGTGAAACACCTGAGGCTTTATGTCCGTCAGGACTGCCCTCTGCAACAGTTCAAACAGTATTCCCTCTATAAGAGAACGCCAGTCAACGGTATCTTTCTGTCTGTCTTCTTCAAAGCGGGCAAGGACATAGGCTATTATTGCCTTGTGAGCCTGCTTGTCCAGCTCCGTGAGTTCAAAAGGCTTGGGATGGTCGTTCCACCTCAATATGCTTGCAATCTCATAAAGTTTGGAAACAAGCCTCTGCACCTTCACCCAAACTCACCCCCAAGTAAATTATACCTCATCAATAAGGAAGTGTC
>JAGHAJ010000218.1 GCA_021161545.1 Synergistota bacterium
GTGCCATAGGATACAAAAGTCCCAGGGAGGCATATGAAGAATCAGTGAGATTATACAAAGCTGCTTAAATTTTAGTCCAATTTTTTGGGGTGCATTATCCAGGGAGTAGCAGGTGGATTAGTATAGAATTATTTGCCCTCTTTAAGGATGAAATATATGGAGGTGCCTGCGGAAGTGGGTAGCAGGGTGGAAACCTTAAAAGAGCTCAGGGTATTGAAAAAGGACCTGAAAAACTGTATGGCATGGAAGAGATAGCTATTTTCGGCTTTGCTGCCAGAGGTGAATACACTTCCATTTCAGGACCAATCCAGATCCAGGTACCCGGTGATAATGGGGGTTGAGCCGAAGCTTATCAGGAAACATCAGACTATGCTGGATGAGATTTAGCATCGAATTATCACTCTTTATTCTAAAGGTATAACTATCAGAGATGTTCAGGAGTTCTTTCTGAGATGTGTGGTAGTGAGATAAGTTCTTCTTTGATATCAAAGGCTACAGATAGGGTTTTACCAACATTAGAGGAGTGGCAGTCAAGGCCCTTTTGGTATATGCGTTAGATGTTAATCCTTTTTAAGGAGAAGGTTAAAACGAGTTTACACAGGCCTATGGACACTCCCTTCCCTTTCTCCTATACCTTTAGATCACCCGCATAGCTGTATATTTCATATCCAAGCTCTTTCGCCAATTTTTTGGCTTCATCTGAAACCATTGGTGATATTATAACTATCCTGTCGGGTTTCCTGCCGTGTTTTTTTTCGTAAAATTCGACCTTTTTCTGTAATACGTACACATCAGGTTTGCTCATCGAGGACTTTATTTCCCCTATGATTAGAATACCATCTTTAACTATGAGGTCTAATTCTATTTGGTCAGGTCTGCCAAAGACGGTACCTTCTTCGTCATAGTCCAGATATTTTTCTACTTGTACCTTGCTGACATCTCTGAGTATGCCTTTTAGAGCCTCTCTAAACGACTCTTCTGTTTGGATACCCCATCTTGCTCCAAGTGCACCGATAGAGCTGTCAAACCTCTTCTGCTATCTTTTAACTCATTCAGAATCTTGTTTATTGTCCTGTTGTTCTCCTCCCATTTTTTGTTGTTTTCTTCCCACCTTTTCTGACTTTCTTCCCATTTTTTAGCCTGTTCTTCTCTATCCTTTCTGAGCTCTTCTAATATTTTGTCAAATTTACTCTCACTTTCTGACCTATCGGCGTAAAGATTATGGGTAACATCTATTACCCAGAGTCTGAACTCTGGGTCACTTTTGACTATTTCAGGCAATTCTCTTCTTATAACTTCTTTAATCTCTTCTTCTTTCTTCTTTGCACGCATTGCCATAATCTTACGCCTCCATCAGTGTTATTATATCACAAAGTGAGTTAAAATACCATTCCCAGGTAGCTTTCGGTAATGTCAAGTTTGGGTAATTCATCAATTTGCTCCACCCTTAATAGCTTCTGTTATTTTTGGGTAGTGTACAATTAATTGTGTCACCCCTTGAAGGCATGGGACCATAACACAAGCGAGTCTTCTGTGAGAGCATAGAGTACCAGTCAAATCTACCTTTTACGGAGAAGTATCACCTGTCTCCCCAATAAAAAGTGCAACAAGCCAATATCTGCTCCTGATGACATTCATTGTTCCCCAATAACCCTCATGAGCACTGGTATCAAATATTTTATCAAGTGCCATTGCCTCTTTCTGCGTGATTCCATAAAGAGCAACTGAGTATCCATCCACGACCTCACACCCATTCCAGCTGCCAGTAGCTGAATTATTATCCAGATTAAACCTGTAATAAGCATAACTGCTATTATGGGGTTCTCCCCATATATAGTAATAACCGGGATGTGCCATCCCTGGGACCGGGTTTTGAACCAACGAGCTTTTGCCAAACTTCTCAAGATAAGGTCCATCCCAGCCAGGAGTTCCATCATCCTTCATCAAAGAATTGTTGGCATTCAAGAGATACTGGTTAGGGGGATATCTACCCGTATCAGTGTAATACATAAGTACTGCTGACTTTATGGAGCGCATATCCTGAGCTGTCCTTGCTATCCTTGACTTTTCAACACTCTTAAAGGCGTTTGGCAAAAGAACAGCAGCCAAGACACCTATTATTGCTATAACAACCAGCAACTCAACCAGTGTAAAACCCCTTCTTCTACGCATATTATATCTCTCCTTTCTAAATCTAACCAAGATTATATCACCTACAACACAGCTCATCAAGTGCCCCAAGTTATATCTACACAGATAGCTATGAAGATATGTTCCAGTTGCAGGATGGTATAATAGATAAAAGTGATTGTGTAAGGACACCCAATTTGGTAGAAAGGAGCTTTGAAGTTAGTTTCTTTCGGTACTCATTAGGACTGCTGAAAGATGGCGTAGGGTAAACTTCACGAAGATGGAGCTTAACTATCTGGATAGGTTGAGGGAGGAGCTAAAGATCAGAGAAAAGCTTTATGATGAAATAAACTTCAGGGATGTGTGTTAAGTGAGAATGTTTGGCCACCTTTTTACAGGAAATTTGGGGCTGGGCCATTGCGTGTATAGAGGAAATAGCTTATAATAAAGGTTGTACGGACAATATCTCTTTAGGCTGGTGAGACACAAATGATATCTATACTTATAACTGGTGGTGCAGGTTTTATAGGAAGTAATTTTATACCATATTTCTTGGATAAGTATCCTGATTATAGGATTATAAATCTGGATCTTTTGACATATGCAGGAAGCTTAGAAAATCTAAAGGAAGTTGAAAATCATTCAAGATATAGATTTATAAAGGGTAATATTTGTAATAGAGAATTGGTAGAATATATCTTTAATGAATATGATATCCGGGGTATGATACATTTTGCGGCAGAGAGCCATGTGGATAATTCCATAAAAAATCCTGGTGTGTTTGTGGAAACTAATGTTATAGGAACCTATACTTTGATAGACGTAGCAAAGAATTATTGGATGGAAAGGCCATTTGTATATAAAAAAGAATATAAGAATTGTAGATTTCACCATATATCGACAGATGAGGTTTATGGAATATTAGGAGAAGTCGGGTTGTTTACTGAAAAGACTCCTTGTGCTCCAAATAGCCCATATAGTGCGTCCAAAGCAGCAAGCGATATGATAGTAAGGAGCTACAATAAGACTTATGGATTGAATACAGTAATAACAAATTGTTCTAACAATTATGGGCCAAAGCAACACGATGAAAAATTAATTCCTACAATCATAAGAAGTGCAATTCGAGGAAGATCTATTCCTATCTATGGAGATGGTAAGAATATAAGAGACTGGCTTTATGTATTGGACCACTCTGAGGGTATAGATTTGGTTTATCACAAGGGAAGAGCTGGAGAAACCTACAATATTGGCGGAGAGAATGAAAGAACAAATATATATTGCGAATAAAATTTGTGAAATTCTTGATGAGCTATACCCACGAAAAGATGGAGAGAGTTATAAAGAACAAATTACATTTGTTCCTGATAGGCCCGGACATGATAGAAGATATGCAATAGATGCCACCAAGATAAAAACAGAGCTTGGTTGGAAACCTGTTGAGAGTTTTGAAAGTGGAATTGTCAAAACTGTAAAATGGTATTTAGGTAAATATGTAGGATAGATAAGATGATTAACGTAACTACTCCGGGTGGTGTCCTGTAATTCCTGTGAAAAAGGAGTGACCTGAGTTATAATTTTAAAGTTAATAAAACTAGTAGAAGAAGGCCACCCATGAGAAGGATACCACCAGGTCAAAGAATGCGCAAGGGTTAGAAGGATTGCTGACTTCTTATTTTGACCTCCTTGAAGCCTTTAAGATAGGCGGGATTGATCGTATGCTGCTGGCAGATGGGCATAACACGGGATTCTATGAAAGGAAAATGACGGAAATGGATGGTAAGGCCTTATTGGGAAGTGGGAGTAAAATGTGATGGGCATATTTGACACTTATGCTATAATGAGTTCAGTGATTGAACGCAGGTGATAATGATGGTGGATGAGAAGAAAATTGAGGATTTTTATTATGTATTAAAAGAGTTTGAAGGTGGTACACATATAACGCAGAGAAGTATAGCTCGTAAGCTTGGTTTTAGTCTTGGGAAGGTGAATTATGTGCTAAAGGCGTTGGTGGAAAAGGGCATAGTCAAGATGGAGAGGTTCAGAAGGAGTGATAACAAGCTTTATTACAGATACATACTGACGCCTGCCGGGGTGAGGGAAAAGTTAAGAATAACTAAGGAGTTTATAAAGAGGAAGAGCGAGGAGTTTGAGAGGATAAGAAGGGAGATAGAAGAAGCAAAGAGGATGATGGAAAAAGGCTGAAGGGTATTGTATAGATGTCCCTGCTGGTTTAAGATATAATGTTGGGGTTGGATAGTGGAGGGGTTGGTTATGCCTATAAGTGTTTCAATGGCAAGAACTCTTGAGCAGCTTGACCCGAAGGTAAGGCAGGCCTTCTATGAAGTGTTTGAGGAAGTAGATCGGCAGATAGGTGAGACTGTGACAAAGAAGGAGTTTAACGAGCTAAAGGGGATCGTTGCAGAACTTGCGAAGGCCCAAAATGAACTTGCAGAGGCGCAGAAAAAGACAGAAGAGGAACTCAGGAAGCTCGTAGCAGACCGCAGGAAGACGAGAGAGCAGCTTGGGGGACTTACACATACAGTGGTTTATGTGCTTGAGGATAGGGCGTTTAAGGGGCTACCATCTTTACTTGAAAGGGATGGAATAGAGGTTATTGAGTCTTTGAAGAGAGACTATGTGGAGTAGGCAGGAACAGGTATGTA
>JAGHAJ010000204.1 GCA_021161545.1 Synergistota bacterium
AAACTGGGAAAACTAACGATATGTTCCACAGGTAAAAAACTTGGCTCACAGTAGTCAAATTCCAAACGATGTTCCTATTTCTTTTGCATAGGTTACAAGTTCTCCATTGGGGTCAACAAGTTTGTTGCCTCCAACAACCTTCTCCATCGGTATAGGTACTACTCTATCATTCTGCAAACACATAACTACACCAAAATTCCCTTTAGCAACTTCATTTATTGCAGCTACACCGTATCTTGTAGCCAATATTCTATCAAACGGCACAGGTGTTCCTCCCCGCTGCAGATGTCCAAGGACCGTAACCCTTGTCTCTATACCGGTTTCCATTTCTATCTCCTCTGCTACCCAGTTGCCAATTCCTCCCAGCTTCTTCCTACCATCAAAGGTAGTTTTATACACCGGACTACCTCCCTCAGGATATGCACCCTCTGCTACCACTACAATACTGAAGTTCTTTTTTTCCTCTACCCTCTGCAAAATCTTCTTACATACTCTATCCACCTTAAAGGGTATTTCAGGTATAAGAATAACATCGGCACCACCAGCTATACCTGCACCAAGGGCAATCCACCCCGCCTCCCTACCCATCACTTCAAGCACCATCACCCTATGATGGGACTCAGCTGTGGTGTGCAATTTATCTATTGCCTCCGTTGCTGTAAGTAGTGCAGATTCATACCCAAATGTCACATCCGTTGCAAGGAGGTCATTATCTATGGTTTTGGGAACACCAACTACGGGCATACCCTTCTGGTAAAACCTATACCCTATGGATTGACTACCATCACCTCCTATAACGATAAGTGCATCAAGAGCAGCTCTGCGAAAGTTCTCCATACACTCATCAGAACGGTCCTCATACACAACCTCATCTCCTTTCTCAACCGGATACGCAAATGGGTTATCCCTGTTAGTGGTACCAAGTATTGTCCCACCCCTCGGCAAAATACCAGAAACATCTCTACTCTTGAGCTCTCTGAACAATCCATGAATTAAACCACCAAATCCATTCTCTATACCCACTATTTCCATACCATGTTCCATAATCCCCGCTTTCGTAATCGCCCTTATTACCGCATTTAGCCCCGGACAGTCCCCACCGCCTGTTAATACACCTACCCTTCTAACCATCAAAACCATCCTCCCTTCAGCTTAACAGCCCAACTCACATCAACGGGCATCTTTACGCCGTTTATGAAGACCCTACCATCTGGTAACACATCCACTTTTATTCTACCACTTCTTACGCTCAAGCTACCAACCTTTTTCAGACCCACCTTGCCAAGCCTCACAATCGGATAGCTACTAACCCTACGCATATTACTCACCACAAGCGCATCTTTCATAAACGGCATACCCACCATAACGGTAAAATAACGAGTATTCCCCAAGTGAACAATCCTTATGTATCCAAATTCACTACAGAGCAAAAACACACCAAGACCTAAAAGACCAATAGAAACAAACTTTACATAGCGAAATCTGGAAGATCTCCACAAAAAAAGCAAGAAGATACCCGCATAAAATACCACCACAATCCACACGGAAAACACCGGCACAGAAAGACTAAAACCATGCACATCATACAGAAACCGCAGCACATCAAGCATGAATTTTGACACAACATCAACCACAAAGAGCAAGATATTCCCCAATGTAGCACTAACAAGCCCCAGAACTTCACCCAGAATACCTATTGGTATTATTACAGTAGAAACCATAGGAACAACTAATATATTTGCAGGCACAGAAAGAAGGTTATAGAAGTTAAAGAAATATAGCACAAATGGCAAAGAAGACAGCTGTGCAATAAAAAGCACCTTTAGAAATATCCACACACCTCTTCCAGAAGTAAGATAGGGCATACAATAAAGCAGAAAGAAGGTTACAATAAATGATAAGACAAACCCTGCATCCATCCACGCAAAAGGGTTTATAAACAAAAACACTAACCCTGCAAGTCCCAATATGTTCACACCATTATATCTATCACCTCTCCACCAAGAAAGCAAAAACACAACACCCATGACTACAGACCTGAATACCGATGGTACAAATCCAACGAACAGAAGGTAAAAAATGAGAAACAAAGAGGCAACCACAAGTCTATACCATAACGGTAATAAAAACAGTGAGGTAAGAAGTAAAACAAAAGACACAATAATGCCTACATGCAACCCAGATATAGCAAGAATATGGCCAAGTCCTAGTCTGTAAAACAGCATCCTGACGTTATCAGACAAAGAGCCCTTATCCCCTACAGTAACAGAAAGTAGAAGTGCAGCAGTATCCTCTCCCATATGCTCCTTTACAAAAGTAGATATCCTATGCCTAAGCTCTGACAAAAAACCAAGACGCTTTCTTCCAATCACCATAATATACCTGCTTGAAGAGACACTCATAGAGAAGAATACCATCTTACCCCAGTAATGGTATCTGTAATTGAACTGATAATCTGTTTCCGGTTCTTGCAGAAGCCTAAACTTTCCCTTCAAAAGAATGCAATTTCCTTCCTTGAGGTGAAGACCCTTTGGAAAAAACAAGACCGTTTTTACACCCACATCTTTACTTCTACCTTTGTATCTCACCCAGTATGGCAGAATCAACGCCCTCTGCTTCCCAAAAACCTTTCTTACAACTCCGTAGGAGAGAACATATTTATTGAGGTAGTAAGAAAGGTTTGGAGGTATGAAAAATGTCACCCACACACAGGCAATAAGGAAAAATATAGCAAACACCAGTGCACCAGAGAGTATATGGTGTTCCAGGAGAAGAGAAAAGAGCAGAAATCCACCCACAAAAGCCATGGCAAAAAATACATAAAGCACATTAACAGGAAAGTGGTAGAAATATATCGCCCCTGCAAGAAATGAAATAAACAGAAAAAACAGGGGGTATCTGCCTACCATTTACCTTACTACTACAAACGGTAATATCTTTTTCAGTTTCTTTTCACCTATACCTCTGACCCTAATCAGCTCCTGAGGAGAACGAAAAACACCATGTGTATTACGATACTCCACTATTCTCTGTGCTATCTTTGGACCCACACCAGGGAGTTTCTTTAGTTCCTCTACGGAAGCCGCATTTATATCTATCTTACCAGAACTTAAAGGTGAAAGCTTCTTGTGCGATGAAATCTTAACACTACTACCACTATAGCCCTTCGGGACAGTTATTTTCTCTCCATCTCGCAGCTTTCTTGCAAGGTTAAGGCCCTTTACATCGGCACCTGGTAGAAAACCACCGGCGTAATCCACAAGCTCATACAGTCTGGTACCAGGTCTCACCTTATAGACTCCTGGAACCTTCACTGCCCCAACGATATATACAGTCATAAGAGTAGAGGTAGAAACCTGATCCTCAGGGTGGGTCTTTGCAGCACCAGCAGTTGTTGCTTTCACAGTAAAGTTAGGAGCATACCTATTAATCATATAGTAAACAAATGCTACCCCTATAATAATTAAGGATACAGATGCAATAGCAATTAGTTGTCTCTTGTTCATTCCAATCTCACCTTACTCTTATCCCCTATGATAAATTCAAGCACCCGTGGTTTTTGTCCGCTCCTTAGGATCTGAACATCCCTACCCACTATGCTTGCTGATATCCTACCGACAATATCTCTTATCTTAGTCCCACTCATAATAACACTATAATCTATCTCGCTGTTCTCAATACTCACATTATCACCTACAGAGGTAAAGGGCCCTATAAAGGCATCCCTTATCACACTTCCTTCACCGATAAATGCAGGCCCCAGTATAGTACTATGCCTAACAACAGCACCTTTCCCTATGACAACCTTACCTATAATGCCACTCTCCTCATCAACATCTCCCTGAACATCCGAATCCATACCCTCAAGAATAAATCTGTTTGCTTCCAAGAGGTCTCCCGGCTTACCGGTATCTTTCCACCACCCTTTCACAATATAACCTTTTACTTTCGCGTTCCTATCTATCAATCCCTGTATAGCATCCGTTATCTCTAACTCCCCTCTCCACGAGGGCTTAAGCCCATTGATTACATCAAATATCCTGTTGCTAAATATATACACACCTATTATAGCCAAATTACTTTTAGGTTCCTTTGGTTTCTCAACAACCCTCAAAATTCTATCGCCCTCCATCTCAGCAACACCAAATGCACGAGGGTCTTCAACAGGTGTTAAAAGAACAAGAGCATCATACCTGTGTTCTTCAAACATCTTCACAAACCCTTCCAACGACGCCTTTATGAGGTTATCCCCCAAAAACATGAGGAAACTATCATCCCCTATAAACTCCTCAGACACCTTAACCGCATGCGCAAGCCCAAGAGCCCTCTCCTGAACTATATAGCTTATACTTATACCCCACCTACTACCACCACCAACCTTTTCCCTTATCTCACCACCATTCGGCCCAATAACAAGCCCTATCTCCCTTATACCCGCCTCAACCAGTTTTTCGATAGCATAAAAAATCACAGGTTTATTCACAACTGGAACAAGTGGCTTTGCAAAGGAAAAAGTTATGGGTCTAAGCCTTGTACCCTCTCCTGCACAAAGTATCAATCCCTTCATAAATCTACACCTCCCGTTCGCCAATGATATAAAAGCTATAAGCCTCAAGGAGTCTGACATTCACAAAGTTACCAATCAGGCTCTCGTCTCCCGGAAAAACAACTGTAACATTTTCTTCTGTCCTGCCCTGAAGCATTCCTCTATGTTTAGGAGCAACCCCATCCACCAAGACCTTTTCAACCCTTTTTAACCTCTTTTTGTTGTTTCTCAAAGAGCTCTCTGCAAGAAGTCTGTTAAGCATTCTTAATCTACACCTCTTTATCTCATGCGATACCTGTTTATCCATGTGGGCAGCCACCGTACCCGGCCTTGGGGAATAAATAGCAGTAAAACCCATGTCAAACCCAAATTCCCTCACCGCATCAAGCGTAAGGGCAAAATCCTCATCACTCTCTCCCGGAAAACCCACAATAAGGTCTGTAGTCAAACCCATTTTGGGAAACCGCTCTTTGAGTTTTCTCACGAGGGTCCTGTACTGCTGCATGGTATATCCCCTATTCATTGCCTTTAATATCCTATCCGAACCAGATTGCAAAGGTAAATGGAAATTTCTACACACATGTTTAGAGTTTGCTATAACAGAAATAAGCCCATCATCAAAATCCCTCGGATAAGATGTTGTATACCTTACCCATACATCATTAGATACTGTTTTATCCACCTCAGAAAGGAGCTTCGCAAAGCTGTAATCGTAAGGTAAATCCTTTCCATAAGAATTGACATTCTGGCCAAGAAGCGTTATCTCCTTATATCCCGCACGAACCAGCTCTTCCACCTCTTTCAAGATATCCTCCGGTTTTCTGCTCCTCTCTCTACCACGTGTGTATGGAACTATGCAATATGTACAAAACTTATTGCAACCGTAGATAATATTCACCCACGCCTTAAAGCTACTCTCCCTGTGCACAGGCAAACCCTCAGGGATACCACCCTCAAGGTCAACCTCTACTACACGTTCTCCCTTATAAACCCTGTGCAAAACATCCAGTAACTTCCATTCTCCAACGGTACCAAGGACAAAAGAGACATTTTCAAACCTATCCAGAATGGTAGCTCCTGCCTCCTGAGCTACACAACCCAATATACCTACAATCCTATCAGGACATTTTACCTTCCACCTCCCAATCATACTGTAAACCTTGTTTTCAGACTTTTGCCTCACTGCACATGTATTCAGAAGGAGGATGTTTGCATCTTTCTCATCCTGCACGCGTATGTACCCAGCATCCTCCAGTATTCCCACTATTCTTTCTGTGTCTGCAAGATTCATCTGACAGCCAAATGTCTTTATATAAAACCTCTTTTCCGGCATTCTTACACCCCTAAAACTATTATACCATAACTTACACCAGCTTTACTCCTACTCCGCTCAACCATCCAAATTACAACAAAATGGTGATGCAAATTTCTATCTCTATATGGTAAAATTGCCAGAGCATACTATCAGGGGGTATCAAAATGGTAAAGGTCAAGCTACTTATAACTCTAAAAGAGGGAATATTAGACGCCCAGGGAAAGACCATAAAGGGGTCATTAGCAAATCTGGGATACAAAAATGTAAAGGATGTTAAAGTAGGAAAGATACTGGAACTGTACATAGACGCAAAGGATAGCGAAGAAGCCATCAAGATGACAAAGGAGATGGCCAAAAAGCTGCTTGTAAACCCCATTATGGAAGACTACTCAATAGAGGTAGATGAATCATGAAATTTGGTGTAGTTGTTTTCCCCGGTTCTACATGTGAAAAGGACTGCTTCTATGCGCTAAAGGAAACGATGAAACAAGAAGTTAGATATATATGGCACACTGAAACCAGCGTATCTGATGTAGATTGCATAGTGTTACCGGGAGGGTTCTCATATGGAGACTATCTCCGTGCCGGTGCTATATCTGCCCAATCACCTGTGATGAAAGAAGTAAAAGCGTTTGCAAATGACGGCAACTTAGTAATCGGTATATGTAACGGTTTTCAGATCTTATTAGAAAGTGGATTACTTCCCGGTGCCATGGGGATAAACAAAAATCTGCAGTTCATATGCAAAATACAAAAACTCGTGGTAGAAACTACCAACGCACCATTCACATACACTCTAAGGAAAGGTGATATCTTAAACATCCCAATCGCACATAAGGAGGGAAACTATTACATACCTCCAGAAAGCTTGAGAAACCTAAAAGAAAATGATCAGATAGTTCTAAAGTATTACAAGGATAATCCTAACGGCTCTATTGAAAATATAGCAGGAATAACCAACATAAATAGAAATGTGTTTGGACTTATGCCCCATCCAGAAAGAGCCATAGACCAAATACTTGGTTCTGCAGAC
>JAGHAJ010000192.1 GCA_021161545.1 Synergistota bacterium
GATTCGCACGCCAAAGCTTAGGTAGGAGATGGAAAATTCAGCAGCACCGAGAGTGCTCCATACTACAAACATCTTCTTCATAGAAGTGCCAAGGACTCTGTAGATCTTCCATTTGCTCCTCTTTGCAAGATGCTTTAGCATTCTTATAAGTGCTATGTCTAACACAATGCCAATGCCCAGACCTGCAAGCAATATGAGAATGGCTATAAAGTAAGGCTTCATTGACTATCCCTCACTTAAAGGCTTTTAATATACTGTTTCTGTTGAATCTTATCAGTGCTGCGTAGCTTTCTCTTCCCTTTACACCGCCAAGTGGGTCGAGGTAGTAAATTTGCAAGGCAAGGTCAGATATGAAAGATTTTACGCGTTCTATAGGTATTTGAGGTTCTACGAAGAATGCGTTTACATGGTATTCCTTAATTTTTTCTGTGAGCTTTTTTAGGTAGTATGGTGTTGGACTTTTTCCACCTGGAGGTTGAAATGAACCCAGGATTCTCAAACTGTAGGCTTGAGCGAAGTAATCATAAGCTCTGTGATATGTAAGGAGCATTTTACCTCTCAAAGGTTTCAGCAGTTTTAATGTTCTCTCATTCAGGGAGAGCAAAATACCCTTGTAGTTGGATGTATTTCTCTTAAAATTCCCTTTTCTGTTGGGAAATAGTTTCGCTAATGATAGGTTTATGTAATCTGCCATCTTAATAGCATTTAAGGGTGATAGCCAGTAATGTGGGTTTTCCACACCGTTATTTTTTATGGTCTTTATATCTTTATCCACAGTTATAATAGGTATCTTTTCCCTATAGGCATATCGTACTTTTAGTACCCAGTTGTCTAAATTATGTCCTATGCAAAAGATAGCTTTTGTACCCTGTAGCTCAGCTATCTCGTGGGGAGTGAATTCAAATGTGTGAGGACTCGCCAGGGGTGGAACTATTAGTTTTACATCTACGCTTTCACCTGCAATATTCTTCACTATGTCGTATAGGGGGAAGATAGTTACTGCTACTTTTGGCTTGGTTAGAGCTGTTTGAGTGCTACAGATGACAATTATGATAAATGTAATAATTATAAGATATCTTTTCATCTTTCCACCTTCTTTTGGCCTGGATTCTTGTATATTATAGCATAGTTGTTTTGTCCTGCAATACGCTATGTTGTGGTATAATCTTTGTGAACATCTATTTTAGGGGAGAGTTAGTTGATATATGAAACGATAGTTACGACCAAATTTAAAGGTAGATTCAATATAGCACCTATGGGTGTGAGTTTTCCGCAGATTGGTATGGTGACTATATCTCCGTATAATACCTCTCATACATATATTAATCTTTCACGAACAGGTGTGGCTGTGGTGAATTTCGTGGATGATGTTGAACTGTTTGCGCATTCTGTGGTTACAGATGAGATTTTCCCGTGGTTTCCTGCAGAACGGGTAGATGGCTGGGTTTTAGAAGGTGCCTATATGTATTTCGAAGTTCGTGTGAGGGATATTCGCTGGGGAGAGGAAAGGAGTAGTTTTCTTTGTGAGGTCCTTTGTGAGGGTAGGAGGAGATACCCTTATATGTTTAATAGAGCACAGGCTTTAGTGATAGAGGCGGCTATACTTGTCAGTAGATTAAAGATATATCCGCGGGAGAAGATTTTAACGTTTTTTTCTGAATATGAAGGAGTGGTGCTCAAGACGGGCGGTTTGACGGAAAAAAGAGCGTGGCAATATCTTAAGGGTTTTCTTGGGGGTGGTGAGAATCTATGAGGATAATTACGCCTTCGAGGTTGCACCTTGGATTTATTGACCCTGTGGGAAGAAGTGGCAGAATTTACGGTAGTGTGGGGGTTGCGTTGAGCTATCCTAACTGGGAACTGGTATTTTCCCATGCGGAAGAACTTACAGTTTCTGGTGGGGGGAGTGAGGTCAAAGATAAGGTGTTTGGAATTGTCAGGAAGGTTAAGGATGAGTATGGAGTGGACGTCAGGTTGAGGATAGAGATTGTTTCAGCAGTGCCGTTACATAAAGGACTTGGTGCAGGTACGCAGCTTTCCTTGGCGGTTGCTGAGGGTGTATTAAAGATGCTGGGATTGCCAGATGACCGGGAAACTGTTGTAAGAATTAGTGGCAGGGGAAGGAGATCAGGTGTTGGTATAGCTTCATATTTTGGTGGTGGTTTTAATTTGGATTCTGGTAAGAAAGTGGGTAGCAGCGTGTCACCTTTGTCGATCTTTCACCTTAATTTTCCAGATAATTGGAAATTCCTGGTTGTTTTACCATCGTTGAATTTGAATATTCATGGGAAGGTGGAAGACTCCAAGATTGGTGAGGTTAGTGGTGAAGGTGTTGAGGAAGTTTCTTTGCTTGTTCTCATGAATTTGCTTCCTTCTCTTATTGAGGGAGATATAGCTGTATTTGGTGAATCTATAACGTCTATTCAGAAGATAGTTGGCAAAATGTTTTCGAGGCCGCAGGAAGGTGTGTTTGCGCATCCTGTATGTGAAGCATTAATAGATTTTATGGTTGAAAATGGTGCTTATGGTGCAGGGCAGAGTTCGTGGGGACCTGTTGTTTATGGTTTGGTGGAAGAAAAAAATTCTCTTGATTTGAAAGGGAAAGTGAGAAGATATATACAGAGGATAGGTGTTTCTGGAGATGTATGGGTTGTTAGGGTTGATAATAATGGAAGAAGACTGGTAGGTGGTTAATATGAGGATAACAGAAGAGATTGCCAAGGATGTAATCAATAGGATGTGTCCTGTGATAGGACGGGATATAAGCATCACAGATGATAGGGGTATCGTAGTTGGTAGTAGTGACCCTCAGTGGGTTGGCAAAAGCTACAAGGAAGCTATTGCTACTATAAATGAGGGTAAGATAA
>JAGHAJ010000174.1 GCA_021161545.1 Synergistota bacterium
CCATTGCCTTTTCCCTTTCTGCTCCTTCTAATTCTGGAGGCTGGTATATATCTTCATACCTATCTACTGTTTGCGTATATTCGTGATTTATCTATTGCCTGCGGTGTGATATAATATGAAATATCTTCTTAAAGATGGTGAATAAACATGCTGAAGGTAGATGGGTTGAAGAAGTGGTTTGGTGGGTTGTTAGCAGTTAATGATTATTCTGTGCGTTTAGAAGAGGGAGAAATTGTGGGTCTAATCGGCCCAAATGGTGCAGGCAAAACAACGGTTTTTAACCTCATTACCGGTGTGTTAAAGCCTTCTGCAGGTAGTATAAAATTCGAGGATAGGGAGATAACCGGCTTAAAGCCTGATAAGATAGCCTCAATTGGTATTATAAGGACATTTCAAAATGTTAGATTATTTGGTGGCTTAACTGTTGAGGAAAATTTGAGGATAGCTCATTATACTCGCCATAATTATCGACTGTACGATGTGTTTCTCTCTTCCAAGAGATTTAGAAAGGAGGAAGAGAAGCTCTTTAGTGATGTTAGTGAATACCTTAACCTTGTCGGAATATATAGTTTTAAGGGTTATAGGGCAGAAGATTTACCTTATGGTATCCAGAAGCGGGTTGAGATAGCTCGTGCCCTTATATCCAAGCCCAGATTGTTATTGATGGATGAGCCTGCTGCAGGGCTTAACCCTAATGAAACAGAGGAAATTATGGAATTGGTGGTTAGGGTTAGAGAGATGTTCAATCTTACGATCTTTCTTATAGAGCACGATATGAAGATGGTAATGGGAATATGCAGCAGAGTGCAGGTGTTGAACAGAGGTGAGCTGATTGCAGAAGGTACTCCAGAAGAGGTGCAGAATGACCCACAAGTTATAGAGGCCTACTTGGGGAGGAAGAGGGTTGCTTGAACTTAAAGGTGTAGATGTGTATTATGGAAAATTATATATACTCAAAGGTATAAATGTTAGTGTAAAAAAAGGGGAGATTGTCACCATTATTGGGGCAAATGGTGCGGGGAAGACCACAACACTCCGCACTATATCTGGCTTGGTTCACCCGAGGGGAGGGTCGATATATTATAATGGTAAAGAGATTACTCGTGAAAGCAGTAACAACATTGTGAAGATGGGTATCTCACACTGTCCTGAGGGCAGGCAGTTATTCCCTTACATGACTGTCAGAGAAAACCTTCTACTTGGTGCGTACTTGAGGAACGATACTAATGCTATAAAGGAGGATATGGAGTGGGTATATTCCATTTTCCCTATATTAGCTGAAAGACAGAAGCAAATTGCGGGCACATTGAGTGGAGGAGAACAGGAGATGCTTGCCATAGGTAGAGCCCTTATGTCGAGGCCAAAACTACTGATGCTTGATGAACCTTCGCTTGGCCTTGCGCCGATAGTAGTGGATAAGATATTTGATGTTATAAAGGAGCTCAATGGAAAGGGTGTAACTATTCTGTTAGTGGAGCAGAATGCCAATATGGCACTTGAAATTGCGCACAGAGGATATGTCATGGAGACTGGGAAAATATCTCTGCAGGGGAGTGCAAGGGAGCTATTTGAAGACGAAGCAGTAAAAAGAGCCTATTTAGGAGGGTAAAGATGTCTTTTCTATCAATTGGGTATATACTGCAGCAGGTAGCTAATGGATTTATATTGGGTAGTATCTATTCATTAGTTGCAATAGGTTTTTCCATGATATTCAGTATTATAGGTCTCATAAATTTTTCGCATGGTGATATATTGATGCTTGGGGCATTCTCTGCACTTGCATTTATTACTGCACTTCACGGTCCTATATGGGTAGTATTTGGAATGGTAGGAGTTGTTGGCTTTCTTATAGGTATTGCAATAGAAAGGGTTGCCTTTCGTCCAATAAGAAGTGCTCCTCAAGTTACGGGGTTTATAACATCGTTAGCAATATCTTCTCTCATCGAAAACTTTGGTATCTTGGTATTGACTGCTCAACCAAGGAGTTTTAATATACCTGATTACCTGAATGGACTCTTGAATGTTGGTGCTGTATCCTTTAGAGTGATAGATGCTATTATAGTGGCTCTATCCACAACTATAGTAATTTCACTTTACATGTATACAAAGTATACCAGGATGGGGATGGCGATGAGAGCTACAGCACAGAATATAGATGCTTCCAGGCTCATGGGGATAAATGTCAATAGGGTGATAATGATTGCTTTTGCTATTGGCTCATCTCTGGCAGCTATCGCTGGCCTGATGTGGGGGGCAAAGTTTGGGCAGATTTCCCCTCTAATGGGATTTCTTCCTGGATTGAAAGCGTTTGTTGCTGCTGTAATAGGGGGTATAAGGGATATAAGAGGAGCAGTCCTTGGTGGGTATGTGCTTGGATTTTCTGAAGTCCTCTTTGTAGGGTTACTTCCACCGGATATGTCGGGATATAGAGATGCATTTGTGTTCACACTATTGATAGTAATTCTTTTGATAAAGCCAGAAGGTATGCTTGGGAGGGAAGAAGAGGTGATAAAATGAGGAGTAGAATGATTGCTGGTATATATACTCTGGTGATTCTTGGCGGTATTTCTTATACCATGGAAAGAACGCTCAATGATTATCACCTCACTGTCGTTGAGTTTCTTGGTATATATGTAATCCTTGCTGTTAGCCTTGCACTTACCAATAGCTTTACAGGTCTCTTTTCCTTGGGGCATCCAGCGTTCATGGCGATAGGGGCATACATCTCTGCTATATTAACATTTCCTCCAATCCGGAAGGCAATCATGATGCCAGCTTTACCACACTTCTTGGCGAATATGCAGTTACCATTTTGTTTGGCGGTTATTATAGGGGGTGTGATAGCGGCATTGAGTGCCTTTATTATAGGGTTTCCTGTGCTGAGGCTGAGGGGGCACTATCTTGCTGTTGCTACCATAGGTTTCATGATAATAGTTCAGGTACTCATAACTAATATGAATAGTCTGACACGAGGGCCTTTGGGTATAAATGGTATATACCCTTATACTGATATATGGTGGGTTTACATTTGGGTTGTTGTTACTGTGTATACTGTGTGGAGAGTGCTTAACTCAAGGTTTGGCAGAGCGATGTTGGCAATCAGGGAAGATGAAATTGCAGCGGAAAGCCTTGGGATATCTTTGACATATTTTAAGCTTTTTCCTTTAGTGTTAGGGGCATTTTTTGCAGGAGTTGCAGGTGGTTTATGGGCACACCTTGTTACTGCTATAACGCCATCTTCGTTTTCTCTACCACTTGCTTTTTTGCTTGTTGTGATGCTTGTTATAGGTGGAAAGAGCATTACGGGTGCAATAATTGGTGCTTTGCTTATAGGTATTGTATCAGAGCTTCTGAGGCCCCTTGAGATGGCAACACAAATGTATGGACTTACTCAGATTGTTACAGCTATTGGTCTGTTAGCTATACTGATAAAAAAACCTGGTGGAATAGCTGGGAGTAAAGAAATAAATCTTGTTTCTCTTTACAAGAGCTTGAAGGTCTTAAGGTAGGAGGGGGTGGTATTTCAGGAGGGTGAATAGGAATGGTAGGTGTGTTTTCCGAAAAACACTAATATTAATGGGAGGTGTTGATGGGATGAGAAGAGTATTGGTGGTTGGTTTTGTGCTGGTAAGTATGTTGCTCGTATTTGGAGGGTTTGGCTATGCGGGTGGTGTGATCAAGATAGGTGCACTTTACAATCTTACTGGTGAGATGTCTTCCATAGATGCACCTGCACTCAACGGCGTGAAGCTGGCAGCAAAAGAGGTAAATGAAAAAGGTGGCGTCCTTGGTAAGAAGATAAGAATAATTGCTATTGATACCAAAACGAATCAGAAAGAATGTGCAACTGCTGCCCGTCAGTTGCTATCCGAGGGGGTTGTTGCAGGTATAGGATATGGTGATACTACATATGTTCTTGCCGCTGCACCGTTGTTCCAGAAAAAGCATGTTCCCTTTATCACCTCTGGTGCAACTTTACCGGAGCTGCCAAAGATGATTGGTAACTATATGTTCCTTGTGCCATTTGGAGATAATGTTCAAGCTTATGCAATGGCGGATTTTCTATACAAAGACTTGCATGTAAGAAGGGTTATTATATGGACAAATAAGGCAACAGATTATACGCTTGCTCTTTCCAAGTATTTCAAGGAGAGATTTACGAAGCTGACAGGTAAAAAATCCATTCTATTGGAGGATTTCTTCCAGACAGGGGATAAGGATTATTCTGCACAGATAGCGAGGGTGAAAGCGCTAAAACCGCAACCAGATGCACTATTTATATCTTCTATTCCTGATGATATAGGTATAATTGTGAAGCAGGTTAGAGAGGCAGGCATAAAGCAGCCGATAGCTGGAGGAGATGGTTATGATACGCCTCTACTTGTAAAGGTGCCAGGACCTAAGTTGGCAAACGATATCTACTATACGACGCATCAGGCGTGGGACAACCCGGACCCTGTTGTTCAAAACTTTATCAAAAACTATAAGAGGATGTTTGGCCATGAACCCGAAAACGCCTTTGCGGCACTTGGTTATGATGCATTAATGCTGGTGGTAAGGGCCATAAAGCGTGCAGGTTCAGACAATCCAGCTGCTATAAGGGATGCTCTTGCAAAGGAAAAAGGTTACCATGGAGTTGCAGGAACAATCTCCTATAAAAATGGTTCAAGGGTTCCACAGAAGGCGGTCGCTATAATGAAGGTTGAGCAAGGCAAGATAAAGTTTGTGAAGATGGTTATGCCCAATATGTAGGTAGAGGGGATATTCCCCTCTACTATCTTAGGAGGTGTTAGATGAATGAAGGGCTTTCTCTTTGACCAGCTTACCGGACATGAGTTCAAGGAAGGTAACTTTGATAAAGTAATCTTACCTGTTGGTTCTACGGAATACCATGGAGACCATCTACCGTTTGGTACTGATGCAATAGTTTCCTATGAACTTGCAAAAGAAGTTGCAAAAAGAATTGAAGGGTTGTTAGTCTTGCCTCCAGTTCATTATGGTATGAGTGACCACTATGCTAATTTCCTCCTGACAATCAGTGTTAGAGCAGAAGTACTGATAGAAGTGCTCAAAGACATACTGTATTCCCTTGTAAAGCATGGAATGTATAAGATATTTATATTAAATGGTCATGATGGTAATATAGCTCCTATAGAGGTTGCAAGCAGGGCTGTGAAGGTAGAGTATCCGGAGGTCAAGATAGCTGCGCTTAACGCATGGTGGGTAAGTGCAGGTAATCTATTGCCGAAGGGTACGTTTGAGGTATGGGGTGGTTTAGGTCATGCAGGTGAGGGTGAAACCTCTATAATGCTTTCTTTGAAACCAGAACTTGTGGAGATGGAACATGCTAAGGGAGTAGTACCTACCCTGCCTGAAGAGGTAGAGATAAAGTGGTTATTCGATGAGTTGACACCTTATGGTGCAACTGGTGACCCGACCAAGGCAACCAAGGAAAAAGGTGATAAAATGAAGGAAGTTTTGGTCAATCTTATTGTTTCCTTTTTTGAAAAGATGGAGCAAAACGATTGGAGGTATGGGTACGAAAAGGAGGAATAAGAATTGAGACCTCGAGTTCTCGTAGTTACTACTGGTGGAACTATTGCAATGGCAAAAACGGAAGCTGGAATAAAGCCCTCCGTAAATGGGAGGGCTTTGCTTAATGCAGTTCCGGGTGTAGAAGGTATTGATGTGGACCTTTATGAGTTTTCCAATGTTCCCAGTGATTGGATTGAGTGGAAAGAGTGGATATTGCTCTCAAGGTACATAAATGAACGATTATTGCATTATGACGGTGTGGTGATAGTCCAAGGAACGGATACGATAGAAGAGAGTGCTTATTTTTTTAACCTAACAGTGAGTAGCAGCAAACCTGTTGTTGTGACAGGAGCTATGAGGAGTTCTGATGTTTGGGATACAGATGGTCCAAGGAATTTGAGAGATTCTATAATGGTTGCTGGAAACTTGAATGCTGTTTCAAAAGGGGTTGTTGTTGTGGTAGGTGGTGAGATACATGCAGCAAGAGATGTGTTCAAGATAGACAGGCAGTTTACCAATGCTTTTAGTTCAGGTAGAAAAGGAGCAGTGGGGATTGTAGATGAGCTTGGTGTTGTCTTCTTCAGGTCACCAGAGAAACGGCACACCTATAGGTCAGAATTCGCACCTTTTGTGGGTGATGTTCTTCCTCAAGTAGATGTTGTTTACACATATACAGGAATGAATTTGGATGTATTCAATTTTTTGGTTAAGGATGGAAGCAGTGGTATAGTGGTGGTTGCAGCAGGTATAGGCAATGCGAGTAAGCATCTTTATAAGGTGTTAAAAGGCGTTGTCAGTAAGGTGCCAGTTGTTATAACCTCAAGAGCATTTTACGGTAGGGTTGCACCGCTGTATGGATATGAAGGTGGGGGAAAAAGCCTTTATGATATAGGTTGTGTAATGGGAGAAGACTTGCATCCTCTGAAGGCAAGAATTTTGCTTTCTCTACTATTAAGGCATGGAAAAAGTCTTTCGGAAATAAGAAAAGAATTCAAAGAATATTAGCATGCAGGTAGATAGAGTTGTGAGATTTCCGGTTTTGACTTATGAAGTTAAAGAAAAAGAAGTACTTGTAACGCTTAACTATAGCTTCAGAAAAGGCAAGTTACCACAAGACTGGAATAGCATATATCCAACGTTACTCGATGAAGCCAAGGTGTTAGCAGAACCACGTGGTAGCTACATTATCCGTAAAATAGCCTTTAGAGATGCATCTGGGATACACCTTAAAAATACAAGCTTTGTGTTACCAGGCAGTGATATGAAAAAGTTGCTTATTAATTCGTCAATGGTTGCAATATTTGCTGTTACCATAGGAAAGTCATTAGAGGATAATGTAGCTAGCTTGGTCAAATCTGGCAGATATACAGAAGGTGTTATTCTGGACGCTGTAGGTTCTGTGCTTGTGGATAGTGTAGCGGATTCTATAAATGAGATTATAAAACGAGAAGCACAGATGTTTGGCTACAAAACCACACCGAGGTACAGCCCCGGATATGGGGATCTTAGTATTCAAACGCAGCCCTATTTCCTTAAGGAAGTGGATGGAGAATGGCTTGGCATAAGTCTTTCTGATACAAACCTTATGATACCTCAGAAATCGGTTACCGCACTTCTCGGAATATTTTAAAGTATTTATCCTAATCTTAACCTGAATTTAACATCTTCTTAATACCTTCTTAAAAACTTGGAGTTACTGTAGTTAAAAGAGCAATACCTAAGAAGGTTTATCCAGTTCCATTCAAGATCGGGATGGATGGTAGTGTGCCCGTTGTTAACTTTTGAATGGAGGTATCTTTATGAGTGAGTTTGAAATTGATGTTAGAGACTTCTCTGCATTTTATGGTGGAAGAAAAATATTAAAGAATGTTAATCTCTC
>JAGHAJ010000271.1 GCA_021161545.1 Synergistota bacterium
CTCCGAGGTAAAAAGTATTCTCTCATCCATATACATTCCTCCTTCACTTAAACTTCATGAAGTAGTATACCATTAACCCCCAAAATGTCAAGTATTGCCAAAGCAACAACCACAATGCACTTATCACCGTTGAACTAAGAGACCACACTATGGTAAAATTCACACAGAACAACATCCTAATGGAGGTGAGTTTACATGAAAAAAGTATTAGCACTGGCATTAATCTTGAGTATGGGTATTATCAGTACGGCAATGGCAAGACAACCACTACTCAATACTATTCAGCAAGAAATCTTAATATCACGAACATTACACACACCCATTCCACCCATCAGCCCAAGATATACAAAGCTTACAATCCCAGTAGCCTATGACATTCAAAAGTGGTTAGTAGGAAAACTACTAAAACTTCACCATGCTCACATAGTTGGCTTTAAGGTAGCATTTACATCTCCTCCAAGTCAGAAAAAATTCAGAACAAACAGTCCTGCCTATGGTATCCTATTAAACTATATGGAACTTCATAACAACACAGTTATAGATCACAGTAAAATCCTCAAGCCATTCATAGAAGTAGAAGTGGGTTTCAGGTTTTCAAGGACCATAAGTAAACCAATAAAGGGCGTAAAAGAACTAAAAAAGTATGTAGATGCAGCATTCCCTGCTATTGAAATATCATCGATAAGGTTTAGCACCCTTAAAGGGATAACCGCTGCAGACGTGATTGCAGATGACGTGGGAACTGCATATTTCATAGTAGGAAAGATGGCCAAAATCAGTCTTACCAACCTAAACCTTATAACCTCTGTTCTTTACCACAACGGAAAAGTTGTAAGAACGGGTAAGAGTAAAGCCATTTTAGGTAGTCCATGGAAATCATTGCTATGGCTCGTAAATACGGTAGTAAAATCCGGCAGAAAGATAAAGAAAGGTTACTTAGTCATAACAGGTACCATGACTAAGCTATATCCATTAAAACCAGGAAAGTATTTGGCAGTACATGGTAAATTGGGATATGTAAGGTTTTCCGTAAAGTAGCTATTTTTCGCATCTAAACCGCCAAAACACACGGGAGATAACAGAGAATGCATTTTCTCTATTCACTATAAAGAGCAGCACCGATGATAAAAGAATGCTCAAGACCACGCTCATATATATAATATCCTGAACCACACCAGCATGAGGAAAACCAGATTCATACAAGAGGCTACCTGCAACCACTGCGGGTAGCCCTTTTGGTATCAGTACCGACATAATAACAGCATCTCTTCTAATTATGTGAGAAGATGCCCCAAACGCGATAAAAAAGAACCTCAGAACTATCATAGCGAAAACAATCATAAAGGACAAGATGAGTACCTCTTCGCTAACATAGTTGAAGGATACTCCCAGATAGAAAAAGAAAAATGCCTTTAGAAGGAAAATTACCTCTCCATAAAAGCTTTTTTCTACCTCTGAAGGCGTATCAAAGCTGAAGACACCTGAAAACAGATGCCTATACTAATGTGAAATATCTCTGAAGTTTGCAAGAAGAACACCAAATACAAATGATGCTGCTGCTCCACTACCTCCAAGGAGTTCAGCAACTGAGTAAACAATAAATACCACCCCAAACGTAGTAAATATGGTATTAGGAAACTCTCTTATCTTCCTCAAAGCAGAAGACCAAACAGCTGCAACAATCATACCAACAAGAAGAGATATGAGAAAAGACAGCGATAGCTGAAGTGCAATAGCAGATGGCAAAAGCGTCGCTTTTGCCTTATACGCTTCCACAATACCAGCAGATACCACAAGGGACAAAACGTCAGCTACTGCAGATTCTACGAATAATAACGTTCGACTGCTCCCCCTCAACTTTAGCATCCTAACCACCGGTATCACAACTGCAGGTGACATACCTCCCAGAGCACTGCCCACAATGACTCCTATTACCCAGTCAAAACCACCAAAATGGTGCATTATTAGTGTCACAGCAACCACTGTGAGTAAAAATGTACCGAATGTCATAAATAAGGAGACCCACAAAATCCGCCTGAGTTCCCCTATTTTCAGGTCTATACCACCCTCAAACAATATCAGTATAAGCGCAACCATAGTCAGAAACTTTCCAGTATAGCCAAAGGAATTCTGTGACAGAAATCCCAATGCGGGTCCAAAAATGATCCCAACTAACATAAGAAAGAGAACATCCGGTATCCTTGTTTTCTCAAATACAACAGCAAAAAGATGAGCAACAAACACAGACATACCAACAAATAAGACTACCAAAACAAAAGAATCATGCACCTTTCACAGCTCCTTACGCCGAGACATTTATTACCTGCCCTACTTCTACTCCACTCAACTTAGGTCAAGTCCCATATTTTGTGTAAATTTGTCCAGGTCTCTGGTAATGGCATTATTAGCTCTTGTCAAAGTAACAGATCTTGGGACTTGGTTTGGTTCGCCGGAATAAAACATATTCGTAATAGTCCGCCATATCCAGGTATCTCCTTTCACC
>JAGHAJ010000058.1 GCA_021161545.1 Synergistota bacterium
CATCTAATATATAGTATATATGGTATCCTGAATGGCATGCAGTTTCCATTTTCTCTACTGCTCTTTCACAAATCCCACACAGGGGGGTGAGAGCCAGAGGAGACACTTAAAGCTACACACCGACAAAAAGGAGAAAAATCTGAAACAGGAGGTGGTTTGATGAAAAAGAAATACCTTGCTGTAGCGATTCTCGGCATCTTTATCGTCGGAATAATGGGGTTAACGGCATTCGCAGAGGTAAAGAAGATAACGATTACTGCCTGGACCATAGGTCCTGACAATCCATCTTACAACAGAAAAGAAAACCTCATCAAGGCAGGCAAGAGGTTGAACGAAATCCTCAAGGCTGCAGGCTGCAACATCAGGGTTGAGGTGAAGGCCACATTCGACACAACGAACTGGGAGTCATACAAAAAGAGAGCTCTGATGGCATTTAAGACTGGAAAGGAGTTAGACATTATTGCATCGGGACACGAAGACTTAGGCACATGGGCAAGTGCGGGCTATGTAGTACCCATAGGTAATCATGTAAAGGAATTCTGGAATATAGGACTCTACGACATATACAAGCCGCTCTGGAACGCATGCAAGTACAGGGACAAGATATACGCCATCCCTCAGGACACAGAGGCAAGACCTCTTTACGTCAGAAAAGACAAACTGAAGGAGATGGGATGGACTGACGAACAGATAAGAGACCTCGTAAAGAAGTTCAACAAAGGGGAGTACACAGTCTATGACATGGTGAAGATAGCACAGAAGGCACAGAAGGCAGGAGTTGTGAAATACGGGCTCATTCACAGACCAAAGATAGGCGTGGACTACTTCCAGATATGGAACGCATTCAACGACCCAATATACGACCCGAAGACAGGCAAACTCGTATTCAACAAAGAAAAGACGCTAAAGGTATTCAAATTCATATACGACCTGACCAATACATACAAGGTAACACCAAAGTCCATGATAGGAACACCATGGAACTCAGTCCACAAGATAGTGGCAAAGGACGGAGAGGCACTCTTCTACATGGGTGGAACATGGAATGCGGCAGAATGGGAAAATAAGTTCCACTACAAGTACAAAGATATAAAGAAGATGTTTGCAGAGAGCCTATTCCCGCCAGCAGAGAAAGGCGGAAAGCCGAACACAATATCCCATCCAATAGTTTACATGGTGCCAAAGCAGTCCAAGCACCCACGTCTGGCAGTCCTTCTCATCACGCTTGCCTCTGCAGCGGACCTGAACGCCATACATGCTGTAACCAGTGGACACCTCGCTATAAGGCATGAGGAAACTGCCGTTCCTATGTATAAGAAGAATAAGTTCCTCGCATCCGTCACATACATGCTGAACCACACAAGATTTATACCAAACAACCCAAGGTTCAACGAATACAACAGAGTGATATTCCAGGCGATGACCGGCCTCGAAGCTGGAAAGTTCAAACCAGAATTCGCAGTAAACTATGTGGCAAAGAGGTTGAAAACGCTACTTAAAAACGATGTTGAGATAAGGTAGGCATGAAGAAGAGGAGCCCTTTGTTCTTCTTTCTGCTGCCGAGCGTCGTGTCTGTAAGCATATTTTTTGCACTCCCTGTCATCCTGACAGGGGTGCTTTCTTTTACAGGCATGGACTACAGTTTCAAGTGGAACTTTGTGGGAATACAAAACTACATAGACATGATAGGAGACTTCATGATATCAACAGTCGTAAAGAATACCTTTGTCTATGTATTCTTCACACTGCTACTGTTTAACCTCGGAACGGCTTTACTGCTTGCGCTATTCACAACCACCGTATCGGACAGAGCTGGCGGTTTTTTCAGGACAATATGGATGCTACCAAGATTGACACCGTCTGTCGTCTATGGTCTGATGTGGATATGGGCATTTGACCCAACCGATTACGGACTCGTAAACATCGCAAGGAAGCTATTATTTGGACTTCCTCCTCAGAACTGGCTGCAGTCCGACCCTATGCTGATAATAGTGGTAGCAAACGGGTTTGTCGGTGCATCGTTCGGTATGATACTCTTTACATCAGCGATAAAATCCATACCAAGAGATTACCTGTATGCTGCAAGGGTGGATGGCGGTAGCTGGTTTTTCACCGTGAGAAAGGTAATTCTGCCAATGATAAAGTGGCAGATTCTCTTTGTAACTGCATATCAGACGCTTTCACTCCTCACATCGTTCGAATACATATACATCATAACAGATGGTGGACCGGCATTTGCAACCGAGGTGTGGGCACTCTACACATATCACTCCGCATTCCAGGACTTCAGATTCGGATATGGAGCGGCACTATCAATGGTACTGGTAGGCATAGGGATTGTATCCGCCCTATTCTACCTGAAGTTTTTCAGGTTCAAAGAGATGATAAAAGAGCCAAGAATCGAGGTAGATTCGTGATGAACGAGTATAAGCTCACATTCTGGCAGATGAAAAAGGAAAAGATAACAAAGGCAATTATAATAACCATACTTATTGTAATAACACTCCCGATAATACTGACCTATACATGGCTCGTCCTTGCATCATTCTCAACCGACATGAAATACGGAATAATACCTGTGAAGCTTACCTTGCACAACTGGAGATTCCTCTGGAAGAGCATAGAAGGGTATCCCCCCATCTGGCAGGTCTTCTTCAACACGTTGATACTTGCACTTTCTGTAATGGGTCTTGAAGTGTTTGCCACCATCCTCGGTGGATATGCACTCTCGAGGTTCAAGTTCAGGATGAGGGAGACTCTGCTAAAGATAGTGCTGGTGATACACGCATTCCCATCGATATCACTGCTGGTAGCCATATACTACATACTGAAGATAACAGGTCTGATAGACACCCTCACAGGGGTAATCCTACTGAAGGCATCACTTGAGATACCATGGGGTATATGGATAATGAAAGGCTTTTACGACCAGATACCGTGGGAGGTAGAGTTCGCAGGATTGGTAGACGGCTACTCACGGGTGCAGGTGTGGCGGAAGGTTATACTGCCGTTGGTGAAGCCTGGCATAGCCGTTGCTGGCATATTCTCATTTCTGTCTGGATGGTCTGAATTCGTCTTCATAAACACATTCATACTGAGCCAGAACACATGGACACTCTCCACTTATGTAAAGGCAATTATAGGAGATTTCAGATTCGTGGACTACGGATTGCTGACATCTATATCACTGTTCTACATCATACCCACCATTATCTTCTTCATCTTTGCAAACAAGTATCTACTCAGGGTAAACATCACAGGGACAAAGGGGTAAGGAAAAATGGTTTCGATAAGGGTAGAAAACCTGAAAAAGTATTTCAGAAAGGTAAAAGCAGTAGATGACATAAGCTTCGAGGTAAAAAACGGGGAGTTCATGGCACTTCTCGGACCATCAGGGTGTGGAAAGACGACAACACTCCTGACACTGGCAGGAATATACAAACCCACCTCTGGAAAGATATTCTTTGGCGACTACTTAGTCAACGATGTGCAGCCAAGAGATAGAAACATAGGCATGGTGTTTCAGAGCTACGCCCTCTATCCACACATGAGCGTTTACGACAACATATCGTTTCCGTTGAAGGCAAAAGGTTCAAAGAAAAGGGAATTTCACGACAGGGTAGTGAACATAGTAGAAAAGCTCGGGATAGGACACCTTCTCGATAGAAAACCATCAGAGATTTCCGGAGGACAGCAGCAAAGAGTAGCACTTGCAAGGGCACTCATAAAAGAGCCTCAGATATTCCTCCTGGATGAACCTCTATCAAACCTCGATGCAAGGCTTAGGGTGATGATGAGAGCAGAAATAAAAAAGCTCCAAAATGACCTCAGAATAACGACCGTATATGTCACACACGACCAGGTAGAGGCCCTTACCATGGCGGACAGGATAGCAGTCTTTTCAAACGGCAAGATTATGCAGATAGGAGACCCAGAGGAGATATACAACAGACCACAAAATATCTTTGTAGCCCAGTTCATAGGAAATCCTCCAATGAATTTTGTAGAAGCAGAGATTAAGGAGGTTGAAGGTATCACCTTTGCCGTATCCAAAAACTTGAAAATAAGGATTGATGACACCCTCAAACCCTATCTAAAAAATCTAAATTCCCCCAATGTAATTGTGGGCATAAGGCCCGAAGACATAAAGATATACAAAAATAAGGAGTTAAACAGAGACTTGACAGAGGGTATATTATATGTAATCGAACCTCTTGGGAGGGACGAGATATATAATGTAAAGGTAGGTGAGAGCCTGTTAAAAGTGATAACAGAAGAGAAACTGAAGATAGGCGTGGGGGAGAGGGTATACTGTGAGTTTGATGCCAAGAAGGTGCACATATTTGATAGGGAAAGCGAAATCTCTATAAGGAGATGAGACCAAGGTGTCATGGGTATTGAGGGGATTGGTATAAATGCGGATTCAAAGAGGATTAACGGCAGTTTAAGGAAGTTCAACGAAGAGCTGAAGGTATTTGAAAGACTGGGCTTTGACTATGTGGAAATCTCTCCTCACGGTGTAGATGGTATAATACACGGAAAGGTAAACGAAAACAAAATAGACGCAATAGTGGAAATCACCAAAAGGCACAACCTCAAGTATACGGTCCACGCAGCAGACATAATAAACCTCAAAGACATCTTCAACAAGAGGATACAGTATAGTTCCCTCAAAGCAACCATAAAGTTTGCAAACCTCATAGGTGCAAAGATTGTAGTTTACCACTGCGGCATATACCTGAATAGAGGAGAAAACGGCATGGAGTTCACAGAATACGAGCAGAGGGAAAACGAGATAGAGAGTCTCAAGAAACTGGCAGATTACGCTGAGGAAAAGGGCATAACCATTGCAGTTGAGAATGTATATCAGTCCGTAAGGAGCGTCATAGAGCTAATAGAGGCCGTGAACAGAGACAATGTCAGAATGACACTCGACACGGGACACCTCTACTTCTGGGGCAAGACCAGAGGGACAAAATATAAGTTTTTAGAAGAGATAGAAAAGGCAATGCCCTACACGGTGCACATGCACGTACACGACAACTTTGGAGAGCCTGCATTTCTTTACGGTTACAACTTCGAAGACATAGACACATTCAGACTCACGCTCGGTCTTGGAGACCTTCATATGCCAATAGGCTGGGGGGAAATCCCATACGAAGAGGTGTTCAA
>JAGHAJ010000126.1 GCA_021161545.1 Synergistota bacterium
CTCGTTGCTCCGTGCCATCCTCGCTTCTGCTTCGCTTCTTTTGATATCCCCTTTATGTTTTTGAATATTTATGGTATTATTAAAATAGTGGAGATTAGAATATAATTAAGGAGGGGTTATTATGAGAAGGGCGATAGTAGGACTAATGATAGGGTTGCTTTTGTTTACACTGCTGCCTGTTGGGTTGGCAGCATCGGGCAACTCTTCGGGTATGGTTGGTGGTACAGGAGGCGGAATGATAGGAAATGACAAGCAGTTGCCACCTCCCAATCAGGTGTCAGAAACTAAACCCCCTGCGGAAGAGGCGCCTCCTGTGATAGAAAAGGGGCCGAATGCGGTAATAAATTGGACGAAAGATTACATAGAAGCTACTGGTTCAGCAGTTCCTCCCAGCAATGTGAAGAACAAGGCTCAGGGTGTGCTGTTGGCTAAGAGAGGAGCAATACTGGATTTGCAGAGGAACCTGCTTGAGGCGATAAAAGGTGTAAGGATCGATAGCAAAACTGTTATGAATAACTTTATGGCGCAAGATTGGGTCAAAAGTGAGGTTCACGGGTGGATAAAAGGTGTAAGAATAGTCAAGAGTGAGTGGGACCCAAATGAAGGAATTTATACAGTTACAGGAAGAATATACTTGAAAGGTGTCAGAGATGTGGTTGCCAAAATAAAGAAGATACCTTCTCGTCCTCCTCGTGAAATACCTAAAGCGAAGTATAACTATTCCGGTTTGGTATTGGATGCAAGGAATGTTCCTCTTATTCCAGCTACCTTATGTAAAATTTTAGATCCCAAGGGTAAGGAGGTTTATTCTATCAACTTTGTGGATAGGGAAAGATTTATGGCAAGTGGGCTTGTAGCATATCAGACTAACATAAATTATGCAAAAGGGGATCCACGTGTTGCAACTCGACCCCTTGTCGTTAAGGTAGTAAAGACGGTGTCACCGAACAATGTAGATATGGTAATTCCTATGAGGTATGCACAGATAATAAGACATAATAAGTTTGATTTTAGGAGTAGATGTAGGGTTATAGTGGTGAAGAGGTGAGGTGCTGAAATGAGGAATAAGCTGATTAACCTAAGTGTTCTATTTCTTGTTTTGGTTGTTGTGACAGGAGTGGGGTCAGCTAAAACCCCCTCTCCTGTTACTGTGGTTGTGGAAGGGGCAGCAGCTATTATAGATAATAATGTATCTAGGGCATTTGATGAGGCTAAAGTAGATGCCTTCAGAAATGCTATAGAAAAAGGCATGGGGGTCTTAATACATAGCGTAACAGAGATGAAGAACTTTGAAGTTGTGAGAGATAAAGTATTTGCAAAGAGCAGGGGACTTGTTACTGGGTATAAGGTCTTGAAGAAATGGAAAACTCCTGATGGAATATTTCACCTTAAGATAAAGGCAACGGTATCCATGAAAAAACTTAATGATGTACTCGGACCCGTTGTTATAGATGCGCTTGGGAATCCTATAGTTATGTTGCTTGTGAATGAGAGGATAGGAAGAGAGAAACCTTTTGTTTCTACTGTTGAATCTGCTATGCTTGTGGTTTTTCAGAAAGCTGGATACCAGTTAGTGGATCCATCCCAAATCTCAAAGAACGAGAAAAGATTAGCAGCATTAAAGGCAATGTCTGGTGATCTATCACTTGCTAAGGAACTGGCAATGAAACATAATGCGGATGTTGTAGTTTATGGTAAAGCTATGGCTTTTGCATACACTAAACAGAAGCTGTATGGTCAGGTAATATATGGAGTAAAAGGTGAGTTGCAGGTCAGAGCAGTTGTTTCTCAAACAGCTCAGATAGTTGATAGTTTGTCTATTTCTGCTAGGCAGAAGGGCATGAGTTTGGAGGACGGTGCTGTAAAGGTGTTTAAGCAGCTTGGCTATAAGGCTGGTAAGTCTATGATGTATAAGGTAGCTTATGCCCTTGCTGGGGGAGGACCTTCTGCTATACCGGGTAGGACTATAAGGGTCAGAGTTGAAGGTATAACATTTTCAGAGGCTCTGAGTTTTAAGGATGCGGTTTCCCATATAAAAAATGTGGTAGCTGTTTATCAGAGGAGTTTTGTTGGAGGTAATGTGGAGTTTGATGTAAATATTAAGGGAAGTGCAGAATCTCTTGCAGTAAGGTTGGAAAAGCTTGGATATGAAGTTACGGGCTTTTCTGCGGGTAAGGTGGTGTGTAGGCCCAAGGGGAGATGAGGTGATAAAATATGAGAGTGTCTTTCTGGTTGGTTTTAGTAGTTGCTGTCTTTGTGATGTGGGTTCCTGTAGCTTATGGGCTCACGGTAGATGAACTGGAACAGTTAAATTGGGATAATAATTTCCTTCAAAAGTTTTCCTGGGGTAAGATAGACTGGAATGATAAGCTGCTTTACGTCTTAGGGAGAGCACCTCTTTCTCAGTATTCGACTTCTTCTGCTCAATCAAAGTTACTGGCAAAGCGGGCAGCAATAGTGGATGCAAGAAGGAATGCTTTACTTGTTCTGTATGCCTTAAAGTATGGTGTACCGTCTAACGCTGTATCTATAACGCTCTCTGGAAAGATAGTTAGGGAACACTTACTGAAGGGATGGGTTCAAGATAGTTATTATTATGTCAGGGTTGCTATACCACTAAAAAAGATTATACTCTATTGTGTAAAGATAAAATGAAAGGAGGCATTTTCTATGTTTAAAAAGATAGTTAGTATAGTTGTGGTTTTGCTTTTATCGATTATGGTAGCTTCTACGTTTGCCTCTTCTAAAATGCGTGTTGCCATAGTTGATTTTCGAAATAATGCCTCAGGACCCACTCCTGTAACAGATGCTGTGAGAAGGGCTATAACGGATATGTTTACTACGGAGCTTTACAGGACACATATGTACTCCATCGTTGAGAGATCGAGGATTCAGGCTATAGCAAGGGAACACCGCCTTGCGGCCTCTGGATTGGTGGATAGCACTACAGCTATTAGGTTGGGTAAGCTTCTTGGTGTTCAGGCAATTATCACGGGCAGTATAACGCAGTTTACGTTTAAGCAGAGTGGTGGGGTTCTTCCTATCCCGGGGATAGGTGGAATAGCTGTTGGAGAGAAAAAGGCGTATGTTACCCTTGATGTAAGGATGATAAATGTGGAGACCGGAGAAATCATGTTGGTTGCAAGAGCAACGGGTGAGGCTACCCATACCATAGGTGGAATAGATTTTAAAGGGGCTATCTATGCAGAAGGTCAAGTGCAGGGGATACTTGCTGCAGCCACTTACAAGTGTGTGAAAAAGATAGTAAGGAAATTCTACATGGAAAATGCAGAAGCAACTGGCGGTATCCATGTTGTCAGAGGTGGGATGAATGTTGTTTACATAGATGTGGGTTCTGCTACCGGTGAGGTTAAAAATGGAGACCATTTTGCTGCATACGTGGAGGGTGCACCTATAAAAGGTGTTAGTGGGGAGATCTTAGGGGTAGAGAAACTTTACCTTGGGGTGATAAAGATAACGGAAACACATCCCCGCTATTCTATTGGTAAGGTTATAAAAGGTGGTCCGTTAAAGAGGGGAGATAAAATTATACCAATATCTACAAAAGATGTAAAGAAGATAGTTATAAGTCAGAGATCTGCTCGTGACATATCAAAGCTCTTCAATAAGGGTAAAAAGACGGAAAGTACAAAAACTGTGCCGTCAACCAGTCGTCAGCGGAATGGGAATACCTCTTCATCGTCAACTCCCAAAATCTTTCCAAAGGACGGGATTGCTAATACATCAGACTCTATAAAAGTAATAGACTACTTTCCCATACTGTTTGAGTTAAAAGAAAACCTTAAAAGAATACACAAGCAGTGGTGGTGGAACTATTCTCGCAAGAGATATAAACGCTCCATAAAAATACTGAAAGAGGCGATAAAACTGTATAAAGGAGATTATCTTGCTTACTACTGGATAGGTGAGGTTTACTATGAGATGGGCAATAAAAAAAGCGCTATTAAATACTGGAAGATAGGGCATGAAATAAATCCTAACTATGTTCCTATAAATAGAAAGTTGAAGAAGGTAGGTGCTCTGTGATGAAAAAGATGTTGCTGTTTTCCTTAATTTTTGTGTTGGCTTCTTCTTCTGTAGCCTTTGCTATAAGCAAAAATCAGAGAATAGCAGTGATTATCTATCAGGGTTATAGTTTTGGTTTTAACAGAACTATAGGTGCTGCTGAGGCAAAGGTTATCGAAATACTGATGAATGCAGGTTTTAAGGTAGTAGATAAAAACCAGATAAACCGTATTCGTAGAAGCAAGGCAGCAATTCTTGCGTTGAAAGGCGATGTAGATGGTATAATGAAATTGGGTAGTCTTTACAGGATAGATGTATTTCTGAAAGGAAAAGCAGTTATGCATAGGGCGAGACAGAATGAATTTGGCCTTTACACGGGTACAGCTTCCATATCTGCAAAGGCTTACAGAACTAAGGATGGGCGCTTTATATTTGCAAAATCTTTTGTATCCAAGGCTATTGGATATACAAGGGGAGAAGCAAGAAGCAAGGCATTGCTAAAGGCTGCTACTATGCTTGGCAGGTATCTTGTAGGACTTGCTCCATCTGGTGGTTCTGGTAGGAAACTTCATAAGTACATACTTCGGATTTCGGGAATAGAG
>JAGHAJ010000035.1 GCA_021161545.1 Synergistota bacterium
GCAGCGATGAATGCCTATGCTCTACTAAGAGGTAAAAAGCCGTACACTTTCCCAGAAGTTACGGTTATAGGTTCACTCTTGAGATATATAACTACACCTGCTAAGAGATTTCAACCGATGAATGCAAACTGGGGTATATTACCTTCTCTGGATGTTAGAATTCGTGACAGGGGGAGACGTCGTCTTTTCCTGAGAGAGAGGGCGCTCTCTGCACTACGTAGCTTTATAGATAATGAATAGCTGTGGTGTTTGTAGAGGAATGGTAAACGATTGAAAAAATATTGTAATTATGTAGCAATTATGCTAAAATACATCTAATTGATGGAGCTGAGAGAGTTGATGGATAAATTTCTTATTGAATTGAGAAATAGGAGGTTTTCGGAGCATACGCTTCTGGCGTACAAGAGGGATGTGTGGCAATTTGTGTCTTATATGAAAAGTGTTGGAGTGGTATTGTTAGAGGATGTGGATGCGGATAAGTGGATGTTGTTCTTAAAATATTTGGGAGATATGGGATATAAGCGCACCACATTTTCAAGGAAGATTTCCGTGTTGAGGTCGTGGGTGAAGTTTCTGCAGAGGAAAGGTTATAACTTTAAGTGGCCTATGCTCGTTAGGACGGGTAAGCTACCTAAGAGATTACCGGGTGTTCTTACGGAAGATGAGATAAACAGGCTTTTGTCTGTGATACCTGATGATTTTAAGGGTGTGAGAGATAGGGCGATTGTGGAGATGCTGTATGGTACAGGAATGCGGGTTAGTGAGTTGGCGTCTTTGAGATGGGAATACATAGATTTGGATGAAGAGATTGTGGTGGTGTATGGTAAGAGGAAGAAACAGAGAGTTATTCCTCTGGGTAGTAAAGCTTTAGAGTCTTTGAGGATATATGCAGATGTTTGGGGATTAAAGAAAGTGGGTTATGTGTTTTTCAATATGCGGGGTGGAAGGCTTACCGTTAGGTCTATAAATAGGATAGTGGATTTTTACAGTAAGAAGGCGGGTGTGGTGGCATCTCCCCATACACTTAGGCATAGTTTTGCAACGCATCTCCTTGAGAATGGAGCGGATCTTAGAGTTGTTCAGGAACTTTTGGGCCATGAGAGCCTTGAGACTACACAAATATATACGCATGTGGCATTTAGGAGTTTAAAGGATAAGTATGATAGGTATCATCCTGCAAACAGACGGTGAGGTGAAAGTATGCTGAAATTCAGAGGAACAACTGTTATTGCGTTAAAACACAGAGGTAAATCAGTTATGGGTGGGGATGGTCAGGTAACATTTGGTGACACCATCCTAAAGAGCGGTGCGAAGAAAGTGAGAAAAATATTTGATGGAAGAGTTGTTGCAGGTTTTGCTGGCTCTACTGCTGATGCTTTTACTCTATTTGATAGGTTTGAATCAAAGCTTCAAAAGTATCAGGGCAATCTTATGAGGGCATCTGTTGAACTTGCTAAGGACTGGAGGACGGACAAGATTTTAAGAAGGTTAGAGGCTTTATTGATTGTGATGGATAAGGACCACATGTTTATAATATCTGGCAGTGGGGATGTTGTTGAACCTGAAGAAGGAGTTGCTGCTATAGGCTCTGGTGGGAATTATGCCCTCTCTGCCGCTAAGGCGCTCCTTAGACATAGCAATCTGAGTGCGGAAGAGATAGTCAGAGAATCTCTGAGGATAGCTTCTGAAATATGTGTATATACCAATGAAAAATTTGTCATTGAATCGTTGTAATGGGGGCGAAAAAGGATGGATAGAGAAAAAGAGCTGACACCTTCAAGGATTGTTGAGGAACTGAATAAATTCATCATAGGTCAGGACGAGGCTAAAAAGGCGGTTGCTATAGCGCTGAGAAACAGGTTTAGAAGGCGGATGCTTCCACCGGAGAAGGCTAAGGAGATAATTCCCAAGAATATTTTGATGATAGGTCCTACTGGCGTGGGGAAGACCGAGATTGCGAGAAGGTTGGCAATGCTCGTGGATTCACCTTTTATAAAGGTAGAGGCAACAAAATTCACGGAGGTAGGATATGTTGGCAGGGATGTGGAGTCTATAATAAGGGAAATAGTTGCGTCTGCTGTGCATATGGTAAAGCAACGCAGACTTGAAGAGGTTAAAGAGAAAGCAGAGATGCTTGGAGAGGAGAGGTTGTTGGATGTTTTGCTTCCAGCTCCAAATAAAAAGAAGAGGCCTAATTACATAGTAGAGTTCTTTGGGGGTGATAAGTCTTCAGAAGGTGAGCAGGATTTTTCTGAGGAATATAAAGATAGTTGGGAAAGTACACGTAAAAAACTTAGAGAGAGGCTTAGGAGGGGTGAACTGGATGATAAGATAGTGGAAATAGAGGTGACAGATAAGAATGTTCCCAGGATAGAGGTATTTGGTCCTATGGGTATGGATGATATAGGTATGAGTATGCAGGACATACTTGGTAACATCTTGCCACCCAAGGTGAAGCGTAGGAAGGTTACTGTAGCTGAAGCATGGAAGATATTTGAAAATGAGGAGGCACAGAAGCTTATAGATATGGATGAGGTTATAAATGAGGCCATATCAAAGACTGAGGAGGAAGGTATAGTCTTCATTGATGAGATAGATAAGATCGTTGGAAGGGGGGAGTATAAAGGTCCGGATGTTTCAAGAGAAGGTGTTCAAAGGGATATACTACCCATTATAGAGGGGTCTACTGTCATGACGAAGTATGGTCCAGTGAGGACGGAACATATTCTGTTCATTGCTGCAGGTGCCTTTCATATGAGCAAACCCTCCGATCTCATTCCGGAGTTACAGGGTAGATTCCCTATAAGGGTAGAATTGAAGGCGCTTAGCAAGGAGGATTTAAGGAAGATACTGGTAGAACCAGAAAATTCTATACTAAAACAGTATAAGATGTTGCTCTCTACTGAAGGCATAGATTTGGAATTTACGGATGATGCATTGGACAGGGTAGCGGAAATAGCTTATACGGTGAATGAGGAACTGGAGAACATAGGTGCCAGACGTTTAACGACGGTGATGGAGAAGCTTTTAGAGGAAATTTCTTTTAAGGCCTCGGAATTGAGGGGCAGGGTAGTGATAGATAGAGAATATGTAGATCGTCAGCTTAGTGGGCTTCTTGACAATAAAGACCTTAGGGATTACATACTATAGATTAATGGGGGGAGTTTGCTTTGAAAGTTGATGCTAAGGAGCTTTTGAGAAAGACAAGGAAGGTTAATAAGTGGTTGGAGAAGACGGCTTCGAAAGGGGCTGACTTTGGGAAATTGGCGGAGATATTGAGTGAGGTAAATAAGGCGAATGTTTATATTTCCGACAAGGATGGTAATATCTTGGGATACAGCCTTGTTAAAGGGTATGATTGCAAAGAGGTTAAGAAGGTCTTAAAAGAAGGTAGATATCCAGAGGAGTATAATGAAAAACTTATGAGGATTATGGAATCAGTGATGAACCTTACATCAAAGGATGGTAAATGTTCATATTATCCTGAAATAAAGTGTGAGTACCCGGATAAATATGTAGCATTTGTTCCTGTTGTTGGTGGTAGAGAAAGATTGGGGACCCTTGTCTTAGCAAGATTTGGTGAGAAGTTTAATGAGGGGGACCTGTTGCTCGCAGAGTATGGTGCAACTATTGTAGGAATGGAGATATTAAGGAGTCAGAATGATAAGATGGAAGAGAGTATGAGAGACAAGCTTGTTGTGAGGATGGCGTTAAGGACACTCTCTTACTCTGAACTCACAGCGGTCAGGCATATCTTTGAGGTGCTTGAGGGTGAGGAGGGTATAGTTGTTGCAAGTAAGATTGCTGATAGTATAAGCGTTACGAGGTCTGTGATTGTAAACGCACTGAGAAAACTGGAAAGTGCTGGTGTTATAGAGTCGAGGTCTCTTGGGATGAAGGGAACTTACATAAAGGTGTTGAGTAAAGAATTTTTGAAGGAGATGAGGGGATAACTGTAAAGGGTAGTGGTGATGTGGCCGAATCTAAAATGGGTGAATAAGGCATGCGTAGGATTTTTGGAGAAGTTTTTCAGTTATTGCAAAGGTCAATGGATGTTGCTACGTTGAGGCAGAAGGCTATTTCTCAGAATATAGCGAACGTTAATACTCCAGATTACGAGAGGGTAGAGGTTTCTTTTGAAGGCGAGTTGAAAAGAGTACTTGCTGAGCGAAAAGAGATAAAGTTGCAGGGTATGCTTACAAACCCTATGCATATCCCTATAGGTCCTCCTTCTATGGATTCTGTGAAGCCTGTGGTGTGGAGAGACACTACAGGCTATTACAGATATGATAAAAATAATGTGGATATAGATAAAGAACTCGTTAAGCTTGCAGAGAATAGTATTAAGTATAGGGCTATGTCCTCGCTTATGGGTAAGAAATTTGCTATGTTAAAGTCTGTTATATCTTCAAGGAGGTAATGTCTTGTGAAACTATTTAGTGCAATGGATATAGCAGGTAGCGGGTTAACTGCTGAAAGGGTATGGATGGATGTCATTGCTGATAATATAGCAAATGTTAATACTACCCGTACAGCAGAGGGAGGACCCTACAGAAGAAAGATACCCGTGTTTCAAGAAAGGAAGGAACCATCTGGTCCCATAGGGGATGGAGTAAGAGTAGTTGCCATAGAAAATGATACTCTACCTCCACGCAAAGTATATGATCCCTCCCATCCAGATGCAGATAAGGATGGCTACGTCAGGTACCCCAATATAAGTGTGGTTAGGGAGATGGTAGATATGATAGCCGCTTCTCGTGCCTATCAGGCGAATGTTATGGTTATAAACTCCTCTAAGACCATGCTCCTCCAATCCATCGATATTATGAGGGCATAATTCTCCTTCTTAATTTTTGTCGAGTTTTCTCCTTTTTGTGGTATAATTGTTTAAAGGAGAAAAATCTGCATAGGTGGTGTTTTCCCGTGGAAGAAGTTAGGATTATTGACCTTAGCAGTTTTCCCTATGGTGGTAAAGAAAGACGTAGGAATGGATCAGTTTCGCCTACGGATGAGGGGTTTAAGAGTTTCTATGAGTTGTTCTCTAAGGAGCTAAAAAAGGTGAACAATCTGCAACTGAATGCAGATAGCATGGCTAAGAAGTTAGCTACAGGCGAGCTAAAGGATATACATCAACTTACGATTGCAGTAGAAAAGGCGGATATAGCGTTGAGGCTGATAACGGAGATAAGGAATAGGTTGGTGGATGCATATCAGCAGATTAGCAGAATGACTATGTAGTTGGAGGTAGTTGCTTTGTTTGATAGGATTAAGCAATTGCTATCCCAACTTAAAGATACGTGGGCGAAGCTCTCTAAACTTCAAAAGGGTATAGTTGTAGGTGTCTCTGCTGCTGTCCTTGCGGTATTAGTTATCCTTGTCTTCTGGGCATCTAATCCTCAGTATGTTCCTCTTTTTTCAAATCTTTCGACACAAGATGAGTATCTTGTTGTTACCGAGTTAAAAAAGGCGGGTGAGCCTTACAGACTTTCTGCTGATGGGAAGACGGTATTAGTTAGGGCAGATAGAGTGTATGAGCTTAGATTGCAGATGGCAGCAAAGGGTATACCTAAGAGTAGTGTGGTTGGCTTTGAGATATTTAATAAGTCTCAGTGGGGCATGACATCCTTTCAGGAGCAGGTAAGCTATTTGCGTGCTTTGCAGGGTGAGCTTGTTAGGACTATATCGAGCCTTGATCCTGTAGTTGCTGCTAAGGTGAACATCGTTATGCCCAAGACCAGACTCTTTGTGGAACAGCAGAAGCCTGCTACTGCGTCTGTTTTGGTTAAGCTAAAGCCGTTTTCTCATCTTACCCCAGATCAGGTTAGAGCTATAGTAAATCTGGTTTCACACAGTGTGGAAGGACTTTCTCCTGATAATGTTGTTGTAGTTGATACAAAGGGAGAGATCCTCTCCGATATGATAAAGGAGGATTATATTCTCAGGAGTGCGAGGAAGCTCAGCACAGTTCAGATAGAAGTGGAAAAGAACTATGAACAGATGCTTGAGAATAGATTGGTGGCCATGTTGAATAAGGTGGTAGGTCCTGGAAAGGCGGTTGCAAGGGTCCATGTAGATTTTGACTTTGATAGGAAGAATGTGAAGAGAGAAATCTATAAGCCGGTTGTCAATGGAAAGGGTATAGTCAGGAGTGAACAGGATATTGAGGAGAGGTATAAAGGTACCGGAGCGGTCCCGGGAGGTGTACCTGGAACACAAAGCAATATTCCTGGATATCAGATACCAAGGAGTAGTGGGCAGAAGGCCGAGTATTCTAAGAGTAACGTTATAAAGAATTACGAGATAACCAAAGAGGTAGAAGATGTAAAAGGTACACCTGGGAAAATAAAGAGAATTTCTGTTGCGGTCCTTGTGGATGCTAAGTTGAAGCCTCAGGAAGTTAGGAAATTGAGAGACTCTGTTGCAGCTGCTGTAGGTGAGGATCCTGCACGTGGTGACAAGGTGGTGGTAGAAACTATAGCGTTTGATACCACTTATGTAAAGGAGATGGAAGCTGAACTGGCAAGAGAGGAAAGAAATAGGCTTATTTTGCTTCTTTCCATTCTTGGTGCTGTAGTCTTGGTTATGTTCCTCGGTTATAGGGCGTATAGAAAGAGAAAACTTGCTGAGATGGAAGCCGCCGCGGCTGTTGAGGAAGAAGAGAAGAAACCTGAGGAGGAGATTCCCACACTGGAGGAGATACTGTCTCGTGCAGAGTTATCGGTGGAAGAAAGGGAAAGGCTTATCTCTGAGAGGCAGATCAGAGAGTATGCTGATCGTCACCCCGATAAGATAGCAGACCTGATAAGAAACTGGCTGATGAGTGATTGACCATGCCGAGAAGGAGAAGGGAAGGCTTAACGGGTAAGGAGAAGGCTGCTGTTTTGCTAATAGCACTTGGGCCAGAAACTTCTGCTAAGGTATTAAAACATCTCAAAGAAGAAGAGATAGAGCAGATAACGCTTGAAGTAGCAAGTATGAGGAAGATTCCACCCCAATTGAAAGATGAGGTTATCAGGGAGTTTCAGGATATGCTTATTGCAAGGGAGTTTGTTGGTAAGGGCGGTATAGACTATGCAAGGACCATGCTGGAAAAGGCGCTTGGGAAGGATAGAGCTGAGAATATACTTGGAAAACTGACGGCATCATTGCAAGTTAGGCCTTTTGAATCTGTGAGAAGGGCAGACCCTTCTCAGGTGTTAAACTTCCTGCAGGGGGAACATCCGCAGACTATTGCGCTTGTTCTTGCGTATATGAATCCGGATCAAGCTGCTGCTGTCTTGTCTGGTTTACCACCGGAACTTCAGGTAGATGTGGCAAGAAGACTTGCTACAATGGACAGAACCTCACCTGAGACATTAAGAGATGTGGAAAGGGTTCTGGAAAAGAAGCTTTCCAGTGTTGCTTTGAGAGATTTTGCCCAGGCTGGTGGTATAGATGCAGTCGTTGAAGTTTTGAATAGTGTGGATAGGACAACCGAGAAGAATATACTCGACTCTTTAGAAGAGCAGGATCCAGAGCTTGCTGATGAGATTCGGAAGAGGCTGTTTGTCTTTGAAGATGTTGTTAAACTGGATGACCGTTCAGTGCAGAGAGTCCTCAGGGAAGTGGATATGAAAGACTTAGCGTTGGCTCTTAAAGGTGCGAGTGAGGATGTCAAAGATAAGTTTTTCCACAACATGTCAAAGAGGGCAGCGGCTATGTTGAAGGAGGATATGGAATTTATGGGTCCTGTTAGAGTTAAGGATGTTGAAGAGGCACAGCAGAAGATAGTAAATGTTATAAGGCAGCTTGAAGAATCTGGTGAGATCATAGTTTCCCGTGGAGGAGAGGAGGAAATCATTGTCTGACAATGTGATCCTGAAGGGTGTAAAGATAATAGGCTCTCCGTTGACTTTGCCCGTTAAAGAGAAGTCTGAGGTTGCGGGGGAAAATGCGAAGGCATCTCGTAGTCGTATGCCTGATATTGAATCTGTTAGGAAAAAGGCGGAATCCATTGTAAGGTCTGCTCGTGAAGAAGCAGAGAGGATTCTTCATGAGGCAAAGGCAGAGGCAGAAAAGTTGATGAAAGAGGCTCAAGAGTCTGCAGATAGGGTTAAGGCGGATGTTGATAAATATATACAGGAAGCCAGAGAAAGGGGTTATAAAGATGGTTTTGCTCAGGCAGAGGAGGAATCGAAGAAGAAACTACAGGAGGAGATAACGGTTTCAAAGAAAAAGGTGGAAGAAGTGGTGAATGCTCTTCTATCTGTTAAGGATACAATACTGTATGA
>JAGHAJ010000018.1 GCA_021161545.1 Synergistota bacterium
ACTTCATACTCCCCTTAACATGGCATGCCGTCCCATTGCATATCGTTATAACATGCTTACCCACAGGTTTCATACGGAAAAAGTTATAAAATGTCACTACCCCATAAACTGCACTTGAGGGGATCCTCAAGGTTTTAGCAATCCTCTCCTGTATCTCTATAGGAAGATACCCTATTTCCTCCTGAATAGCATGTAATGCCTCTATTAAAGAACCCTCACCTCTTGGATACCTTGAAAGAATTTCATCTACTTTAGTCATATCCACCATTCTCTTACCCCCTGTCGCAAGAAAATCACAGTTTAAACCATATTACACCTAACATTTAGTTTATGTCAATGCTGAATAGATAGTATTTTGATAAATATTTCACCAATTAGTGAAAACTTTCACGGTAACCATCAAGCCAAGGTATGCTATAATAATTACACGAAACACACAAAATGAGGTGAAACTCATGCAAAAATACAAAATAGCTATTGTAGAAGATGACACAGACCTTGCCGAGCTTATCCGTATATACTTGGAAAAAGAGGGATTTAAGGTTGTCGAATTTTATTGCGGGAAAGTGCTACTATCGTACCTATTGAGGTTTCAAGATATAGACCTTATCCTTTTAGACATTATGCTACCTTATCTAAGCGGAATTGATATATGCAAACTACTGAAAGAAAACAGTAGAATACCTTATATCCCAATAATAATGATAACAGCTCTTAGCGAAGAAGACGATATCGTCAAAGGTCTGGAATCTGGAGCAGATGATTACATAACAAAACCTTTCAGCCTAAAGGAGCTAACGGCAAGGATAAAAGCAGTCCTCAGAAGGCTACAAAGTCAACAAGCAAACAGCATAAGTATGGGCTCACTATCCATAAACCTCTCAAACCGCAAAGCTTATATTGGAACAGAAGAACTCGAATTAACATTTTCAGAGTTTTGCATACTTTATACCCTAATGGCTGGCAGAGGGAAAGTATTCTCAAGAGCAGAACTCCTTGACAGATTGTGGGGCAATGATAAAGCCGTTACAGAGAGAACAATCGATGTACATATAGCAAGTTTAAGGAAAAAACTAAAAGAATACAACTCCATGATAAAAACTGTAAAGGGGGTTGGATATAAATTTGAAGCGTAAGTACTTGTATCTATTTCTCTGTGGGATGCTTATGTTCACAACTGCAGTTCTATCTATAGAGTCTGCTAACTATGAAAAAAGAGATGCAGTAATAAGGGAGTTTATCAGATATACAGAGTTCTTGTCCGATTACGAAAGTAAAATCGAAGAAACGTCACTACACAGTATTTCCATGATTGAATTAAGTAGGTCTGGGAAAATCTTGAACAAGATACCGCCAAAAACCATGATACAGGTGAAAGATATCAAAGACATTCTTCAGAGAGCATTTTCTGGAAGAATAGCATACAGATTAGAAAACAGCTACCTCTACGTGGCTGTTCCAACAAAAAGAGGAGCAATGTTAGCAAGAAAGCATATAAACTTCAATGCAGGGCAATACCATACTCTACTTTACTTAACGTTTATCCTATTCATATCGCTATTGCTTTATCTATACTATACAGATAAGGAACGATCCAAAGAACTTCAACAACAGATAAACGAGGCACAATCCAAAGAAAAAAAATCAAGGTTAAAGTTATACAGGTTTTACATAATGCTTAGTGCACTCCTTAACCGTGCTGGTTTTATGCTACTAATGGTGCTACCCAATGGCAAAATCACATACTCCAGTAAAGCTGCAAAAGAGCTATTTCACGCAGAACAGGGATACTTCTTTTGGGAGAAATTGCGGAACATTGAGCTAAAGAATGCTATTAAGGAAGCCATAGAGAGCCATCAAGAAGTGAAATCCAAAACACAACTCTTAGGAAGAAAGTACGAAATTACATGTTTCCCTTCGAGCAGACATAAGAAAGACCCTATTATAGTAAATGTAACAGATATAACAGAGAAAGCAGAGCTTACAAGGTCAAAGTCAGAGCTAATTGCAGATATAGCGCACGAGTTAAAAACCCCATTAGCCGTTATGAAGGGTTACGTTGAGATACTCAGAGACACACTTCCACAAGAGTCTATAGGTATATTAGAGAAACTGAGTAACCGAGTTGAGCAGCTCAACCAGATAGTAGAATCCATACTCACGCTCTATCGAATAGAGTCAAAAGAGGAAAAAAAGGAAATAATCTACTTACCTGACATCATAAAGGAAGTTTGTAGCACATATAAGGGACAAGCAGAAAGAAAGGGATTAAAGATGGAACTTCAAGTAGAGGATAAAGACTATCTCTACGTTGAAGGTACAGCTGCCCTTTTACAAATTGCGCTATCCAATATACTGGATAATGCGATAAGATACACGGAAAGTGGCAAGATTTTGATAAGGGTGTTTCAAAAGGATGGCTACGCAAACATAGAAATACAGGATACAGGTATAGGAGTTCCTCATGAAGAGTTAAGCCGAATATTTAACAGATTCCACGTAGTTCCTCGGTCCAGAGAAAAGGGATTAAGCGGGACTGGCATAGGGCTCTCCATCACAAAGAACATCATTCAAAGGCACAATGGCAAAATATATGCAGAAAGTAAGCTCGGTATAGGAAGTAAGTTTACTCTTCTTCTACCATCTGTACCTCTTCCTAAAGTGACCTCTTAAAAATACAGCTACCATATTTATTGAAAGGACAATAATCATCAGCACTAACACAGTTCCGTACTCTATAGGTTGAGCTGCATCTATGTCAGGTGCAGATGTAGCAAGAACATAAACATAGTAAGGTAATGCCATGACTTGGTCAAATAGGTTTCTTGGGAGGTGACTCGTGTAGAAAGCTGCACCAGTAAATATAATAGGTGCGGTCTCCCCGGCCACTCTACCGACAACTATAATGGTTGCTGTAAGTATAGAGTGAAGTGCAGAGGGTAAGACCACTTTCCAGATTGTTTGCCATTGTGTGGCACCAAGTGCAAGAGACGCCAATCTAAATTCCTGAGGTACGCTC
>JAGHAJ010000032.1 GCA_021161545.1 Synergistota bacterium
ACTTCTCTATTAAATCCGGATTTATCTCGTTTATCATGAGTATATGGTGTTCAAGCCCAAACTCACGTGCAATATAGGTAGCGTAATCCAGCTCACTAAAGCTCTTGTCTTCATATCCAATAGAAAACGCCTTCAAGTTTCCTGTTATATGTTTCCTCATAAATGCAACAACTGTACTGGAATCAAGCCCTCCTGAAAGGAACACACCCAGCGGAACATCACTGATAAGCCTCCTCCTCACAGAAAGGTCGACTAACTCACGCATCCTTTCTATATAGTCTGACTTCTTTTTCCACTCCGGATTGAACTCCAACTCCCAGTACCTTTTTATGTGTATCCTTCCATCTCTGTATAACAGGTAGTTTCCCGGTTCCAACTTAAATATTCTCTTAAACATGGTCAATGGAGAAGGCACAAATTCATACCCTAAATAATAATAAAGTGAGAGATAATTCACTTCACGGGGTATAGAACTATCCTCAAGTATTGCCTTTATCTCTGAAGCAAAGGAAAACTTACTTCCATCATAGTAGTAGTAAAGGGGTTTTATGCCTATTCTATCCCTTGCAATGAAAAGCTCCTTTTTTCTGCTATCCCACAGAGCAAACGCAAACATCCCATTAAATTTCTTCAAGCAGTCAACGCCATACTCCTCATAGCTATGCACAACGACTTCTGTGTCTGTATTAGTGTAAAAGCGGTGTCCCTTTAATTCAAGTTCCTTCCTAAGTTCCGGGAAGTTGTATATCTCGCCATTGTACACAATTGCAATACTTTTGTCCTCATTAAATATGGGTTGAGTTGCTCTCTCACTGAGGTCTATTATGCTCAATCTCCTATTTCCTAAGGAAACATGCTCATCAACATAGAACCCTTCTTTATCTGGACCCCTATGAGTTATAACATCTGTCATCTTTTTAATTAGCTCTCTATCACTACCATTAAATCCACATATACCACACATACATTATCACCTATATATAGCCATTTTCCTCGTACCACCGGGCTGTCATACGCAAGCCTGTTGGTAGGTCAATCTTGGGGACATACCCTAACTCCCTTTTTGCTTTATCTATGGAAAATCCCCTATTCTCCCAATACCAATCCGCCCTTCTCTTAAAAAGAGGTGGGGATATTTTCAACGGCTTACACGTCCACTCACAAACATAAGAAGCAATTAACAACGTCCAGAAGGGGTAATATCTGATTTTCACATTTATATCCATTGCCCTTCCTACTTCTTTAACAAGTTCATTTAGCGTGCAGTATCTTTCATCTGCTATTAAATAGGTATTACCTAATGCTTCATCCTTTTCCATGGCAAGCTCAAAGCCATCGTTGAGGTTCTCTATATAAACAGGGTGAAATACTACATTACCATCTCCAAACATCGGAAACCATCCATGTTTCTTTATCCATCTAAAAAGCATCAAAAACCTTCCCGGATCACCAGGACCATATATACCAGTAGGCCTTACTATAACAGAGGGTAATCCTTTCTCCATAAAACCTTTTACCACTTTCTCCCCTTCATACTTAGTGTATTGGTAGTAATCTTTTGGTTTTATAGGCCCATCCTCACCTATAGGAGGGTTATCTACTTTGCCATGCACACCTTCCGTGCTACAGTATATAAATCTCTTTACACCAGCCTTCAGTGAAGCTTCTGCAACAATCCTCGTTCCTTCAACATTTACGTTCCAGTAGGTTCTTTTAGATGTATTTATCTCCCTAAAAGCTGCTGCCACATGGAAAACAACATCGTTACCCTCTACTGCTTCTTCCATCAATTTTCTGTCTGTGATACTACCGTAATGTATCTTTACCCCTCTGTCCGAAAACTCCTTATCGAACAACCCTTCCTTTTTGTCCACTATCGTAATCTGATGTCCTCTTTGTAAGAGTCTCTTAACCAGCCCACTCCCGGTAAAACCAGAGCCACCTGTCACAAGGATTCTCACTTACTCTATCACCTCCGTAATCACATTCCTATTCAAAAACCCTTCAGCACTTTATATCCAAGTATATTATCCTTTAAAAACGGAACTATGCCATCTATAGGGACACCCATCAAGCTTCTCCTCCATAATCTGTCACAGCTATTGCATGGAGAAAGACCTTTATACCTCTCTTTCGTCATGTTTCTGCGAAGCTCCACCATCCTCTCTGAGTTCCATATCTCCCAGAGCATCTGTTCATTAAGATTACCAAGGGCAAGCTTACCGAAGAAGTCCTGTGGACAGGGCACAACAGTGCCATCCCAGAATATCGTCAGTGAATACCACAAAAAGGTACATGGCACAAAACCAGCCTCCAACCTACGTTTCTCAATCTCTTCATTACTATATCCCCCACCCCAATTATGCGGTTCCCTTACCCTGAGTGCATCAAGTGGTAAACCTTTAAACTTATCCAGAAAAACTTTCTTACTCTCCTTATACCGATCCCTCAAAGAGCTAAACTCTATTACTGTGAGAACGGTATAAGGGAGTTTATACCTTCCTTCCTTTTTAAGCTCCAGAAAACGAATTATGTTAGATAGTGTAACTTCAAATGTTGCTCCTAATCTTATACCTTCATAGGTTTCCTTATCATATCCATCAAATGAAAACGAAAGAAAATCAAGGCCAGATTCAAGCAATTTTTTAGACCTTTCTTCATCCAAAAGAGTTGCATTGGTATGCAACCTTGTGTATATCCCCTTTCCTTTTGCATAAGAAATCATATCAAATATCTGAGGATGCAACAAAGATTCACCTCTATGATGGAAATAGGCGTCATGCACCCTTCCGCCTATCTCATCTATCAATTTTTTAAATAAATCTAAATTCATAAATCCCTTTGATCGTGGAGGAAGAAACTTATTCAAACACATTTCGCAATGCAAATTACAATTATTGGTAAGTTCTATCCACAATCTCGAAGGGTAATAATCACAAATCTCCTTTCTCATTCTGTAGTTCCAAAAGAGTCTCCAGGACTTCCACACCATATCAAACCCACTCATCTTAAGCACCTCTATAAACTCTGGAATACACTTCCAGTATTCTCTCAGATATAGCATCCCATGAAAAGTGCTCAACCAACCTTCTGTGGAGCATATGCCCGAGTCTCATAGAATTATCCATATTGTTTATCACCCATAACAGCTTCTCGGCAAGGTCCTTCACATCCTTAAATTTCGCATAAATTCCATAATCTCCAAGCATAAACCGATTGATAGGCGTATCAAACACCACTACAGGTAATCCTGCAGCCATATAGTTAAGGACTTTGCCATTTGCTTCGGTTTTAGAGATTTTAGGGGCAATTCCAACGTCAGCCAGTTCTACATACTCAGGCAAAGAACTATACGGTACCTTTCCAGTAAAGTAAAAAAAACCTTCCACTCCGCGATTTTTCACCATTTCAATATACTTCGTCTCCGGGTACCCTATAATCAAGAAAAGTACATCAGAAAGCAATTCCTTTACCATTGAAACAGCCTCTATAAGCATATCTATTCCTTGATACTCACTCAAAACGCCCGCGTATACAAAAATCCTTTTATGCTCGGATAAACCCAACTTTACCCTAAGTTCTCTCTTATTACTGACAGGCTTTATAAACTCCAGGTCTACCCCATCAGGGACAAATGTCACATTTTCTTTCATAACCCCAAACTTACCCACCAATAAATCTGCCGTGTTTTGAGAGCTAACAACAATGGCGTCTGCCCTGTTGACTATCTTTCTTTCCAGCATCTCAAAAAACGCCATAACACTCCTTCTTCCACCAAGAAACTTGTGGGCTATAAGTTCATCTGTCATACTTCCCTGAATATCTAAAACCATTGGTATATTATACCATTTAGAGCAGAATTTTCCTACCCATCCACC
>JAGHAJ010000063.1 GCA_021161545.1 Synergistota bacterium
AAACTACCTACCCAAAAGCCCTAATATCGGCTAATCTGATCCCTTTTTCGTCAGGGAGGGCACCTCGCCAAGTGAAATTTCCTAACTGAAATTTCACTTGGGGCAATAATTAGAGGTCTTTAAGCTCCTGTCTCGTACTTCAAGAAGCCACCTACCCCAAAGCCCCCGATAAAATTTCCGCCAAGGAAATTTTATCGGCTATCTAATCCCTTTTTCGTCAGGGAGGGCTTTCCGACTCCCCCCTTCGGGAGCCCTTGCCCCACAGGGCTTCACAGACCCAAATCCTCACATCTCCCACTTTCTGATATCTACCTCCATTGTCAGAAAATTCTAAACGAGATTTTTCCCATAAATACTACATTCTCCTTCCCTCACACAAAAACGAAGTTACGCCATTTTTCGGCACACCCAAATCATGTGAGTGAAACACCTCAAAAAATAAAATCAATGCGGTCGGAAAGCCCATAAATACAGGATTCAACCCCATTGGCTTTCCGTGAAACACCCCCAAAACAGTATTAAACTGTCAAGGAACATCCCACTTAAACCTCTTATAGCACAAAAATACCCACATGTCAACCCCAAGGAGCAAATTAAAGATTTTTGCCTGACTACGCAGACTTCATGAATTTTATGATATAATAGTTGTAGATAAATTTCAACAACATTCCACATAGGGCAAAATGGACATATGGAATAATATCTTGGAGGCAGAAAAGCTTATTGCAAAGGGAGATATAGAAAGTGCAATGAGCCTGCTCGAAGATGTGCCTTATGTCGGTGTGCACGATGCTACGCTTCATCTACGGGCAGCACGACTGCTAATGGCTGTGGGCAATATCCCCCTTGCAGTCAAAGAGTTTGAACTTGCCGTGAGAGACGGCCCCTCTCCAGAGGCCTTCTTGGAACTCTCGTCCATAGACATCTCTCGTGGAAACATGGAGAGGGCAGAAAAGCGCCTGAGAAAAGCCCTATCCATTTACCCCGAAAATATCTCCATATACAGAAAGTTAGGCAATTTATACGAGATGCAAGGGGACATCGCATCTACAAAGGAACTCTACAGACACGCATACGAAAAAACGGGGAACACCCTCTTCAAAAGGCTAATTTCCTTATTAGAAAAAACTGAGTCCCAGAGAGCTGAAAAAACCGAGGAACTCTTACCCGAAGATATACACCTTATAAGGTTTGTATCTCTATTTGGTGGCAGGGAGGGAGTTTATGCAAGGCAGTGGATAAAGAGCGATGGCAGCAGTGGATATTCACCTATAAGAGAGCCATTCACTCCAAGAGTAGCCAAAAATCACATACTTGGAAACTACACGGTTGGTATATACCAACTGCGGTATGACAATACGATAAACTTCATGGCTTTTGACATAGACGTACCCAAGCCCCTACTATCAAAGTTTCTTTCATCAGAAGAAGAGCACCAAAGAATAAACAAGCTCCACCTTGAAGTTGCAAGCAAAATAGTCGCAAAGGCCGAATCACTCGGAATAAATGCCTACATAGAAGATTCCGGATTCAAAGGTAAACATGTATGGATATTTTTTGACTCTCCAATAACAGCATTTATGGGAATGACGCTGGGTAGAGGTATCATTTCATCTATAGGTGAAATTCACCCAGAAGCCAACATAGAGATCTTCCCCAAACAAGTATATGTGAAAAAAGACGGATTGGGAGCACTAATAAAACTGCCACTCGGAATACACTTACGCTCAGGCAAAAGAAGTCTATTTGTGGACACAGATGGAAACATAATAAAAGACCAGCTATCCTACCTGCTGGACATCAAACGCACAAGCAAAGAGGTAGCAGAAGAAGTCGCAAGAGGATTTGATAGCAAGTCAGTAGCTTTGGTAAAAGAATCAACAACAATCTACCACGGCAAACCAGAAGACGAAGACTTCTCTTTAGAGGAAGACATAGAGTTCGGAGTAATAAGAAGAAACTGCCCAGTCATAGCAACCCTTTACGAAAAGTGCACCTCTGGTGGAGGGTTAACAGGTAGTGAAGTATCAGTGATAGTGTTTACCCTTGGAAACCTCACAAATGGGGTCAAGATTGTTAATACTTTGCTATCTATGGCTGGGGTGATTGACAAAAAATCATATCTAAAGAGCAAACTCAACGGCAATCCTATGAGCTGTGCAAAAATAAGAAAGAGAATTCCACACATAACATCAAATGTATGCAGAGATTGCTTCTCCGGAGAAGACATAATCGGTTACCCTACTCCTCTATTGCATCTAAGAGAACTCGACAAAAACGAAGCGGATTTAGAGCTCGCGGTAATGGAATACCTCAACATCCGCAGAAAGTTTTTCAACCTGAAAGAAAGCTACGAAAATGCAAGAGCTAAGCTGTTAAATCTATTTACAGAACACGGTATAGACGAGTTTAAAACCAGCAGTGCAGTGATAACAGTTCACGACTCAAACATCCTCGTGGAGGACAATAGGTGAGTATAGTATATGTCACCGAGCAGGGCTCCGAACTCTCGGTCAAAGGAAACAGGCTGCTACTTCAGGCAAAAGGCAAAACGCTAAGAAACTACCTTATAGACGAGCTCGAAAGAATTGTCCTGTTCGGGAAAGTAAAGCTATCCCCTAATGCCATAGAAACCTTACTCGATAGAGATATTGACACCATTTTTCTCTCGTATCACGGCAGTTATAGAGGAAGACTTCAGCCAAAGATGCCAAAGAATGTCGAATTGAGGCTCACACAGTATGAACGATACAAAGACCCAAAGTTCAGTGTAAACTTTTGTAAGGGCATAGTAAGCGGCAAAATAGCAAATTCAATATCTCTACTCAGGAGATTCAACTGGAGGCACAAAGACAGCAAGGTAAGTGATAACATACTACAAATAAAAGGGCTCTTAGAGAGAATAGAGTTTCAAGACGACATAGACTCTATCAGGGGAATAGAAGGTGCATCTGCATCCATATACTTTGATTCTCTGAAAAGGCTCGTGAGAAATGAGCTGTTTGTGTTCTCAAACCGCACAAGAAGGCCCCCACAAGACCCAGCCAATGCAGTACTGAGCTTTCTGTACACGCTGTTGTTCCAGCTCGTAGAATCTGCCGTTTACTTAGTGGGATTGGACCCCTTCGTGGGTTTTTTTCACACCGTTGACTTTGGCAAACCTGCCCTTGCATTAGACCTCATGGAGGAGTTCAGGCCAATCATGGACAGACTGTTCTTAAGACTGTCAAACAGAAAAATGCTATCTACCGGGGACTTCTTTTTCAGAGAATATGAAGGGAAAGAGGACGAACACGGCGTTTACCTGAGCCACGAAGGCATAAAGAAGGTTATAGCTGCCTTCCAATCGGAAATGAAAACAAAGAGGCTCTACTCAAGCGAAAAACTATACCCTCTGGAAGGAATAGTAATCGAGCAAGTTCGTGCTGCAGCAAGAAGCATAAGAGATGCCAGTCCTTACACCCCATACATAGAAGAATGAGCAAAAGGACCTTGTTTTATGTAATCTCATATGACATCAGTGACGACAAGATTCGCAACAAAGTATCAAAGATATTAGAAGGCTATGGAATGAGAGTCCAAAAGAGCGTTTTCGAATGCTGGCTTGATGACAGGCAGTTTGCCACCGTAAGGAACAGACTCTCGTCCATCATAGACATGCAGACAGACTCGGTAAGATTCTACGCCTTACACGGAAGGTGTGTATCCTTCATAGAAGTTATAGGGAATGGGTATATATACGAAGGGACAGAAACAGATATAGTATAGGTGCACAAAACATCACCAACAAATCTAACTAACCACAACTGCGGGATAAGTCGTTGTGGTATAACGAAGGTAAAAGAAGCACCCCCTCTACACCTGCTCTACTTCCTCTAAAATAAACTACCAAAAACATATCTATAAGTGCAATTTATAGAGAAATATATACTTGAAATAAAAAAGTATTTGATATATAATATTATAT
>JAGHAJ010000170.1 GCA_021161545.1 Synergistota bacterium
AGGAGGAATTATACGACTATTGTATTGTAAATGATGATGTGGATGCAGCCTCTCGAGAGCTTGTGAAGCTTGTGCAAAAAGAAAGGGGTGTCTCGGTGTGAGCAATATTCGCGATAACAGGTATCTGCTAACGGTGGTGATCGCTAAGAGGGCAAAGCAGATAAGTGAGAGGATTGCAAGAGATAAGATTATGGGAACAACATCTCATAAACCAGTGGTTTTGGCATTGAAGGAGTTTGAAGAGGGCAAGCTTGAATATGAGATACCTGAAGGGGAATAGGGTAGTATTAGGTGTTACGGGAAGTATAGCTGCCTATAAGTCTGCTGAGCTCCTGAGGTTGATGGTGAAAGCAGGATTTAACGTTAGGGTTGTTATGACTGTGGAAGCGCAGTCATTTATATCTCCCCTTACCTTGGCCACGATTTCGGGTGAGAAAGTGCTTCTCAATGAATTCAGCGATGATGCGTATAAGATACCACACATTCAGGAGGCAAGAAATTCAGATATCATAGTGATAGCGCCTGCTACAGCTCAGATTATCTCTGAGCTTGCATGTGGACGTGCAGATAAACTTTTAACTGCTATGGTCTTAGCAGCAAGAGATACACCTGTGCTTATTGCGCCTGCAATGAACTCTGCAATGTGGGCACATCCAGCCACGCAAGGTAATGTTTCTACCCTTTTTTCCTATGGTTATCACTTTGTTGGACCGGCCAAAGGTGAACTTGCATGTGGAGAAGAAGGCTCTGGCAGACTGGTAGATTTGCCTATAATTATGGAGGAGATTTTTTACCTTTTGCATAGGGAGAAGGCATTGGATGGGAAGCGTGTGCTTGTTACTGCTTCGAGGACGATTGAGGCTATAGACCCAGTACGGTATATATCCAATTATTCTTCGGGTAAGATGGGTTATTGGCTTGCAAGAGTGGCAAGACGGTGGGGTGCAGATGTAACTCTTATAAGTGGCCCCAGTGAGCTTTCTCCACCGTATGGTGTTAAATTTGTTGGTGTAGAAAGTGCCTCCGATATGAAGGAGGCAATTCTCGACCACTTTAATAGTACAGATATCTTGTTTATGGCTGCAGCAGTTGCTGACTTTAGGCCTGTATATAAGTATAATCATAAAATAAAGAAAGAAGGTAGTGGTACACTTTTGCTAAGGCTTGAACCTACCGTTGACATACTCGGAGAAATAGCTCTGCGTAAAGGCAATAAAGTAATAGTCGGATTTGCTGCTGAGAGTGATAATCTTGTTGAGAATGCTCTTCAGAAGATGAGGAAAAAGAATATGGACATTATAGTAGTGAATAAGATTGCTGGGGATTTCTCTGCATTTGGAAGTGATTTCAACGAAGTTACCGTGATAGTTAAAGATGGGAGCTCTTATGTTTCAGGAAGGGTAACAAAAGAAGAAGCAGCAGAGTTTGTCATTGACAAGGTAGTAAGGTTGTTGTAATGTCATCAGTGTTTGTGGATGTTGTTGTAAATAGGCCTTTTTGGACCCCATATACTTATTCTGTATCCTCTGATATACTCCCTAAGGGAGAACTCTTTGGTATGCGTGTTAAAATTCCACTGCTTCGTAGAAATGAGATAGGATGGATTGTTGGTTCAAGGAGTAGTACATCTCTCGATGTTGCCATCGAAAAAATAAAAGAAGTGAGTGAGGTTGTAGATAATGTATCTCCGTTTCCGTGCGAACTCGTGAGGCTAATGAGGTGGGTAGGAGGATATTATTTTTCACCTATGGGTATGCTTCTGGCATCTGCATTTCCACCTAATGTTCCACGTGTCGTAGAAAGTGTAAAATGTAGAACCTCAGAAAGTGCTGTTAGGAAGCCTATAGTTCTCATGGAGCCAAGGAAGACACGGATAGAGCATTACATAGATATGATAAAGAATGAACTTAGTATCGGTAAGCAGGTTATAGTTATGTTTCCAGATAGAAACCTTGTTGACTACTTCTATGGTAGACTTAAAGGAGCTGTCTTAGAGGATATGATAGCAGTATGGACAACTTCACGGATTCGTAAGGAGTGGCTCTCTGTCAGGGATGGGAATAAGAAAATTGTGCTTGGTAGCAGGTTTGTTGTCTTTGCACCCGTTAATAATCTTAGCCTTATTATTGTTGACGAGGAGTCAAGTGAAAGTTATTGGCAGAATAGGGTGCCTTTTTACAATGCTCGTGATGTTGCTATAAGAAGGGCAGCAGTCCATAGATGTAAGGTTATTTTGGGTGATAGCTTGCCTCTTGTTGAAACGGTGTATAAAGCGGTAAAGCATTTTTATGTGTTTGACAGGAAGAGGGAAATTAGGAGGTTTGGACCCAAGAAGATAAGAATTGTAGATATGAGGATCTCTGGTAGGGAGGGAGTAATAAGCAACTATGTAATGGATGAAATTGAACGTGTTTTGAATAGGGATAGGCAATCTATATTGTTTGTTAATAGGAGAGGGTATGCCGGTTTTATTATATGTGGTGATTGTGGTTTTGTTCCTAGGTGTCCAAATTGTAGCGTTTCTCTTACATTTTATAAGGAGAAATTTCTTGGATTGAAATGCAACTACTGTGGTTATACAGAAAGAGTTCCAGATGTATGTCCTGTGTGTGGTGGTATTAACTGGCTCACATATTCTGCTGGTGTAGAGCAGATATCAGATGCCCTTTCTAGTAGATTTCCCGGTAATAGTATTGCCTACCTTGATTCTGATCTTAAGAAGAAAGAAATAGTGGATATAGTGAGTAATTTCAAGAAGGGAAAGGTGAAAATACTTGTTTCTACGGTTTTGTTTATGTCTTATTTGTTAGATCATCAGGTAGACAGAATTTTTGTCATATACGCAGATGCCTTATTTAATATGCCAGACTTTCGTTCTGGAGAGAGGGGTTTTAGGATCCTTGATAGGCTACTTGGATTTCTCAAAAAAGATGGTCGTCTGATCCTTCAAACATTTAACCCATCTTTTCCTGTGATTAGATTCTTTTCTGCGCAACAAAAATGGAGATTTTACAGATACGAGCTTGCCAACAGAAAAGAGCTTTTGTATCCCCCTTTTTCCTACATAGCTGTGGTTGAACTAAAGGGCAAGGAAGATGCTGAAGTAAAAAGTATGGCTGAGCGTATACGTGTAGAGCTTTCTAAGTATGAAGTTTCAGTTCTTGGTCCTGTGAGGCCTATTGTGTCAAAGCTCAGAGGGTATTACAGATGGAGGCTTGTGTTGAAAGACCTTAGCTGGACTAAACTTCACGACTTGATAAGGGAAAAGTATTATGATA
>JAGHAJ010000181.1 GCA_021161545.1 Synergistota bacterium
CACTCACATCAATGTCTTCTGGCATCCTGCCAAGAAAACCATCTCTTACCGCTCCACCAACAATATACGCATCTGTATCGTCAACTGCTTCTCTCAACAGCTCCAATACTTTCAAGGTAAGTCCTTGCTTCCCCAACGGTATACAAAGAACCCGTTACACATATTAGCGGTACATCCATACCAAATGCTTTTCCTATAGCAGTTGATACATTATCTGCAACATATACCTTCTCTTCAGTGATAAACTTACTCACAACACTATAAAGCTTCTGAATATCCATAGCCCTGTAGTAATCGGGCTTTGTCACAATCACACTCTTCATAAATGGCATTATGTACTTTAACATTCCCTCTGCATCCTTGTCGCCAAGGATGCCTACAACCAGTGTCATACCCTTTCTATCAAAATACAGGTTGAGGGCATCACCCAGCACAGAGGCACCATTACAGTTATGCGCACCATCAAGCACAACAGTTTTTCCTTTATATCTTATCACCTCAAATCTACCAGGCCAAAATGCGTGTCTAAAAGCATTTCTAAGGGCGTCATCATCTACACGGAAACGTGCTTGGGACCTAATCGACTTAAGAGAAATACTAGCATTAAGTATCTGGTGCTTTCCCAGCATATAGAGTTTAAGCCCTTTTACCTCTCCATCAAAATCGAAGTAATCAAATACCGTGCCCCCAAGTGTCATTTCCACATCACGAAAGCCGAAATCCTTGTCCACAATATAAAGGGGGCTTCCCTCCCGTTCTGCTTTCTTGGCAATAACTTCTACAACACTTCCTTCCATTGAACCTGTAACGACTGGACAACCAGGTTTTATAATGCCACTCTTCTCGTATGCTATCTCCTTAAGCGTATAACCAAGGTACGACTGGTGGTCTATTGCAACATTAGTTATAATACTAACAACAGGACAGTCTATTACATTCGTGGCATCAAGCCTTCCTCCCATCCCTACTTCGAGCACTATCACATCTACATGTCTCATATGAAAGTGAAGAAAAGCCATTGCAGTAACCACCTCAAAAAATGTAGGTCTCATCCCCTTTTCATCCATTTCCTCCACAACAGGCATAATCCTGTCCAACAAACCACAAAGCTCATCACATGAAAGTGGTACCCCATTTATTTGGATTCTCTCACCAAACATTTCAAGATGGGGAGATGTATAAAGGCCTACCTCATAACCTGCGCTTTTTAGAATGGAGGCTATGAAAGAAGAGACCGAACCCTTCCCATTTGTACCTGCAATATGGAACACCGGTATAGCATTGTAATCAATATAAAGCCTTTTTAGAAGATACCTCTCATTATCAAGGCCAAACTTAACTCCTCTCGGTCGAAGAGAATATATATAATTTAAGGCCTCTTTATATGATAAACTCTCACTATCGCACATTGATGGCATCTAAATTATCCTTCAATCTATTCAACTTCTGCTTCAACTCCTCAAACCTGTTTCTATGTTCTTCAATAACATCAGGAGACGCGTTTTCAAGAAATCCCTTATTGTTGAGCCTTCCTTGTATGGCAGATAACTCTTTCTCTATTTTAGCTATGCTCTTTTTCAGCCTATCCGTTTCCTTTTCAAAATCAACCACACCCTTTAACTCCACAAACACTTCCACACTTGAAGTCACACCAGCTGCTGATTGAGGTGGTCTATTTATATCCTCCCCCCAATACAGGTTTCCAATCTTCGCCAGCCTCTTGAGATAGGGCAAATACACGGATATATCCTCACCAGTTCTTATATACACAGAAACATCTTTATTGGGTGGCACCGACATCTCTGCCCTGATATTTCTCACCATCCTCACTATCTCCTGAAACGCAGAAAATTTCTCCTCCACTTCCTCACTGATAAGGTTCTTATCCGAAACAGGCCACCTCTCATTAACTATAGAGTTATCTGCTGTCTCAAGGTGATGCCATATCTCCTCTGTAACGAAAGGAACAACAGGATGAAGCATCTTAAGAATATCTTTCAAAATCTCTCTCAAAACAGTTCTTACGGTATTCACCCGCTCTTCATCATCGGAATTGTAAAGTGTTACCTTCGCAATTTCAAGATACCAATCACAATACTCCTTCCACACAAAGTTATACACCACTCTAACTGCCTCACCAAGGCTATAAGACTCAAATAGCTCAGTCTCTTTTTCTATCGCCTTCTGCAACCTACTCAATATCCACCTATCTGCAATATCTAACTTTAGGCCTCCCTCATCGTAGTTATACCTTTCAAGCTGCGAAAGGACAAACCGCGCTGCATTCCACAACTTGTTCATAAAATTCCGAGATGTCTTTATTCTATCCTTAGAGAGCTTTATGTCCCTCCCCTGAATGGCAAGATAAGCCAATGTAAACCTAAGGGCATCTGCGCCCACTTCTTTTATCATATCAAGCGGATCTATAACATTACCGTAAGACTTGCTCATCTTCTTCCCCTTTTCATCCCTGACAAGTGCATGTATATACACATCTCTGAACGGTTCTTTTCCCATAAACTTCGTACCCATCATTATCATTCTTGCCACCCAAAAGAAAAGAATATCAAATCCAGTAACAAGCAGAGATGTAGGATAATAGTACCTTAGATCATCTGTGTCATCAGGCCAACCAAGCGTAGAAAACGGCCATAAAGCAGAGCTAAACCATGTATCAAGAACGTCCTCATCTCTACGCAAATTTTTGCTACCACATTTCTCACATACCACTGGTTCTTCTGTAGAAACATTTAGATGTCCGCAATTTTCACAATACCATACAGGTATTCTATGTCCCCACCATATTTGCCTAGATATACACCAATCTCTAATGTTATTCATCCATTCATAGTAAATCTTCTTCCAATACTCAGGGTAAAACTTTACCTTTTCATCCTTCACCACCTTCACAGCCATATCTGCAAGTGGACGTACCTTCACAAACCACTGTTCTGAAAGGTAAGGTTCAACCACAGTCTTACAACGGTAACATCTACCCACTGCATGTTTGTAAGGTTCCTCTTTCTCCATCAAACCACTATTATAAAGGTCCTCAACTATCACTTTCCTTGCCTCAAACCGGTCAAGACCTGCATATTCCCCTGTTTCAGCACTCATCTTTGCATCAGAAGTAAGAATACTTATCTTAGGAAGACTGTGCCTTTCAGCTATAAGAAAATCATTTGGGTCATGAGCAGGGGTTATCTTCAAAGCACCAGTTCCAAACGAAGGGTCAACATAATTATCCTCTATTATTTCAACTTCTCTCTCAGCGAGAGGAACCTTCACCCTTTTACCAATCAAATCCCTATACCTTTCATCCCTGGGATGAACAGCCACAGCAACATCTCCGAGGATAGTCTCAGGTCTTACAGTAGCAACAACCACATACCCACTACCATCTACAAAGGGATACTTGACATAGTAAAGTATCGAATCTTCTTCTTCGTATTCTACCTCTATATCAGAAAGTGCAGTATGACATCGAGGGCACCAATTCACGATGTACTTATCCCTATAAATAAGACCCTCTTTATAAAGTTTCACAAAAACTTCTTTGACAGCCCTTGAGAGACCATCATCCATAGTAAATCTTAACCTATCCCAATCACAGGAAACTCCAAGCCTTTTGAGCTGATTTATAATCGTATTGCCATATTGTTCCTTCCATTTCCAGACTTCCTCTATAAATCTATCTCTACCTATATCCCTTCTGTCTATTCCCTGAGATGCAAGGCTCCTCTCCACAACATTTTGGGTCGCTATACCAGCATGGTCGGTTCCAGGAAGCCACATAACATTAAAGCCCTGCATCTTCTTCATTCTTACAACAATATCCTGGATCGTAACATTAAGTGCATGACCCATGTGCAAAGAGCCTGTAACATTAGGAGGGGGTATAACAACAGAAAATGGTTTCTTCGCATAATCTACCTCTGAATGAAATATTTTTCTATCAACCCACCACTTGCTCCACTTTTCCTCCACTTCCCACGGTTCGTATGTCTTCTGTAGCATAGCACCCATTCCCTCCCAGCAAGAAAGTAAAAATGGTCCCTCTATCCGCTTTTACAACCCTTAAACAGTCATGGAGATCAAAAGAGGGACATCAGAATAAACCTTCTCATTTTTCTTTGACAATCTTGTGAGGTTCTTTAACCAAAGTCTCCTTTATAACACTTTCCACTCTCTCAACGAACACAAAGTTTATATCCTTTTTTACATGCTCAGGTATCTCTACACAATCCTTTTTATTGTCAACCGGCATTATAACTTTCTTAACACCCGCCCTATGAGCAGCAAGAACCTTCTCTTTTACACCACCAATAGCCAAGATCTTACCCCTAAGCGTAATTTCTCCCGTCATTGCTACATCTCTTCTGACTGGTATCTTAGTAAAGGCAGAAAGCATAGAGACAAACATCGCTATCCCTGCTGATGGACCATCCTTCGGAATAGCACCCTCAGGAACATGTATATGAACGTCATACTTTTCATAAAAGTTCTCCTTTATACCAAACTCCTTACTGTGTGCCCTTATGTAGCTCATTGCAGCCCTTGCAGATTCCTGCATCACATCTCCAAGATTACCTGTAAGGATAAGATTTCCCTTTCCCGGCATAATTACACTTTCTATAAAGAGTATCTCTCCACCTGTCTCCGTCCACGCAAGTCCAGTAGATACTCCAACTTCATTCTCCTTCTCAGCTATCCCATAATGGTATTTAGAAGGCCCAAGGAACCTATTTACATTCCTGGCAGTAAATGTTATATCTTCCTCTATACCCTGAACTATCTTCCTTGCCGCTTTTCTACATAGAGTAGCTATCTCCCTCTCTAAGTTTCTTACCCCTGCTTCCCTGGTATATTCTCTTATAATTCTCAAAAGTGAACCATCAGTAACTCTAACATTGTAGTTTAATAATCCGTGTTTATCCATCTGCTTCGGCAGTAAATGAAGTTTGGCTATATGAAGCTTCTCATCTTCTGTATAACCGGGCATGTGTATGACTTCCATCCTATCAAGTAACGCACGAGGTATGGTATGAGTTACATTAGCAGTGGTTATAAACATAACCTCTGATAGGTCAAAAGGTACTTCAAGATAGTGGTCACTAAAAGCAGAATTTTGCTCAGGGTCAAGAGCCTCAAGAAGGGCAGC
>JAGHAJ010000129.1 GCA_021161545.1 Synergistota bacterium
AAGGAGAACCATTTTATCCGGATGATATTCTTACAGATAAAACTGAAAGAGAGGTAGCTGCTGAGATAGTAAGGGAAAAGTTGGTTAAGTTGCTCAGGCAGGAGTTACCATACTCTACGGCTGTTAAGATAGAGGAGTTTAAGGATAGGAGTGATAATCTTTCTTACATAAGGGCTGTGATTTATACGGAAAAGGAGAGTCAGAAGGGTATAATCATAGGGAAAAATGGCGAGATGTTGAAGAAAATTGGAAAGCTCGCGAGGCAAGAGTTGGAGGCAGTATTCGGAAGGAAGATATTTCTCGATTTGTGGGTCAAGGTTTTGCCGAATTGGAGAAATGATATCCAGAAGCTAAGGATGCTGGGTTATAGGTAGCCTTGAGGATAAAGACACACAAGATTAGAGGTATAGTTCTTGACAGAAAGTTTGTTGGGGAACACAGGATGGTGGTCAATATTCTGGGCTTGGAGAGTGGAAGACGGAACATTATAATGAATAGAGTTAATCTACCTTTTGCAGTTGAACCTTTAATAGAGGGGATCTTTGTTTTATATGAAGGGACAAATATGCATTATCTTCAGGATCTGGAAGTAGTGCAGTACTTTGCAAACTTGAAGGGTGACTACGATAAGGTTGCCTTAGGGCTGGAGATTGCAAGTATGATAAGTAGGTACAGCGTTGAAGAGATTCCAATCCCTAAGGTTTATTGGTTATTTCGTGAATTTCTTGGCCTTCTCGAAAGTCAGCATGTAGATATACAGAAATTGAAGTTGCTGTTTAAATGGCTTTTTGTAAGGGAGATGGGATATAAGCCAATGTTAGACAGGTGTGTGAGATGCGGTAGAAAGGTAGGAGGAAAGAATGTGGTTGCCCTTAGTGTTGAAAATGGTGGTATAATTTGTGAAGGTTGTCGTGATGGTGATAGGCTTAAGCTGCTTGGTTTGGGGGAGTGGAAGATTCTGGCTTTTATCCTGTCTTCGGCAAATGTAGATACAGCAAATAGGCTTAGAATCTCAGACTCTGTTATACGTAAACTCTCTTTGATTGTAGATGAATACATAGAGTTTCATATGGGTGGTAAAGGAGGATGATGGATTTGGATTTTCAGTCGGTGATATTAGGATTGCAATCATACTGGGCTAAATATGGTTGTGTTATTCATCAGCCTTATGATGTAGAGGTAGGAGCAGGTACCATGCATCCTGCTACTACTCTTAGGTCTTTGGGGCCGGAACCTTGGAATGTGGCGTATGTACAGCCATCTAGGAGGCCTACCGATGGTAGATACGGTGAAAATCCTAATAGGCTACAACATTACTATCAGTTTCAGGTAATACTTAAACCAGCACCTGCTGACTCTCAGGAGATCTTTCTGAAGAGCCTTGAGAGTCTGAGTATAGACTTGAATATGCATGATGTCAGGTTTGTGGAGGATGATTGGGAGGCACCCACGCTTGGGGCATGGGGACTTGGGTGGGAAGTATGGCTGGATGGCATGGAGATTACACAATTTACGTACTTCCAGCAGGTTGGTGGTGTCGATTTAGATGTAATACCGGTTGAGATTACATATGGTTTGGAAAGGATAGCCATGTTTATACAGAAGAAGGAGTCTTTATTTGACCTTGATTGGGTTGGTAATATTCAGTACAGAGACATTCATTTCCAGTCGGAAGTGGAGTTTTCCAGGTATAACTTTGATGAAGCAGACATACAGATGCTTTATACCCTCTTCAATATGTTTGAAAAAGAGGCAAATAACCTCATAGGAAAGGGTTTAGTATTACCTGCGTATGATTATGTATTGAAGTGTTCCCATACATTTAACATACTGGATGCAAGAGGTGCCATTAGTGTTACGGAGAGGGCAAGATTTATACGTAGAGTACGTAACATAGCGAGAAAGTGTGCAATTGCTTATTTGGAGCAGAGGAAAGAACTTGGTTATCCCTTAATGCAGAAAATATGAGGAGGAGTGTAGATGTCTGAACTATTGTTTGAGATAGGTACAGAAGAAATACCTTCTATTCATTTGTATAATCTTATCTCTCAGATGAAGACCAATATGATGGAGACACTTACCGATCAAAGAATAGAGTTTTCCAGTGTGAAGGCTTATGGGACACCGAGAAGGCTTGTTGCGGTGGTGGAAGGTATTGCAGATAAACAGAGGGATATGGTGAAAAAGATACGCGGACCTCGGGCTACCGTTGCATTTAATGCTCAGGGAGAACCTACTGCGGCGTTGGGATTTGCGAAGAGCAAGGGGGTAAAGATTGAAGACCTTGTTATAGAAGAGGATGAGAAAGGTGTAAAGTATGTTTATGCTTATCAGCATAGTATAGGGAAGCCAACTATGGATGTCCTTCCTGATGTACTTAAGACGGTAATTGGCTCGTTTAAGCTACCCAAGAGTATGAGGTGGGGGAGTAAGATAAGGTTTTTGAGGCCTATTAGATGGTTGGTAGCTTTGTTTGGCGGTGAGATAGTGCCGTTTTCTATTGATGGGTGTTGCTCATCTGGGAGAATAACGAGAGGACACCGTTTTATGGGAAGTCGCGAAATCTCGATTATGGATGTTCATGACTACTTTGAAAAGATGGAGAAGAACTTTGTTGTAATCGACCCTGAGGTGAGGGAAAAGATGATTTTGGAGGATGCTGAAAAAGCAGCTGAAGCTCTGTCTTTTTCCATAGATTGGGACGAGGAGCTTTTGAGAGAGAATGTTTCGCTTGTAGAGTATCCGACGGTTATTATCGGCAGGTTTGATGAGAGTTTTCTCAAACTTCCGGAAGAAGTCTTGATTACGGTGATGAAACATCATCAGAGATATTTCCCTGTTAGAGATTTAAACGGTAAGTTGCTTACTTACTTTGTGGCTGTCTCTAACAATAGACCTAAATCCGTTGAATTGATAAGGGAAGGTAATGAACATGTAGTAAAAGCAAGGCTTAAGGATGCTGTTTTCTTTTGGGAAGAGGATATAAAGAAACCCCTTTCTGAAAGGATAGAAGAGCTGAAAAGCATTATCTTCCAAGAATCGCTGGGTTCTATGTACGATAAGACCATGAGGTTGGTGAAACTTTCAACTTTGTTGGTTGGCATGATAGGTAAGGAAGACAAGGTGGAGAGTGTGTATAGAACTGCACTTCTTTGCAAAACCGATTTGACTACATCTATGGTTTATGAATTGCCCGAATTACAGGGTATCATGGGTAGGGAATATGCCAAGGTTAGTGGTGAGTCTGATGATGTTGCAAGAGGGATATTTGAACATCTTCTGCCCAGGTTTAGGGATGATAAACTCCCTGAGGGGCTGGAAGGTGCTGTTGTAGGGGTGTGCGATAGGTGCGATACAATAGCTGGAGCAGTGAAGGAAGATATGATGCCTACAGGTTCGCAGGACCCATATGGGCTTAGAAGGTGTGCGCGTGGGATTGTGGAGGTTGTGTGGAATAGAGAGATGGATTTCTCATTACTTGCGTTGGTCCAGAAAGCATCTGAGTTGTTAGATGCTGGTAGTGATTGTGTGCAGGCAACGATGGAATTTATGGCACAAAGGATTAAAGCACAACTTAGGGAAGAAGGGTTCGATCACGATGTTGTGGATGCGGTTATGCTGGGGAAATGGGATAAATTGTTAAGGATGAGGAGAAAATTAGATGCACTTGTAGACTTAAAGAAGGATGAGGATATTAAGGAGCTTGTGCTCGCAACTGGAAGGATAAAGAATATTTTGAAGAACTTGAAGATTGCCGATGTAAAGGTAGATAGAAGCCTGTTTAGGGACGAGGTAGAAGCAGAGCTCCATTCTGCCTACCTTAAAGTGCGCAATGAATGTGAGCCTCTTTTTAAGCGGATGGAGTATAAGGATGCTCTTCGTAAGATGCAGACCCTTGTACCGGTGATAAACAGGTTTTTTGATAGGGTACTTGTAATGGATAAGGATATGGAGGTGAGGAACAACAGGATTGCATTGCTTATGGCTTTGAGGGATTTCCTTATGGTTGTTGGGGATTTATCCGTATTGACGGTGTAATAATATTTGATATAATACTATCCAATATATTTATCCATAAATTTTAGGTGGAGGGGGTTTGAGTATGGCAAAATACGTGTATCTGTTTGAAGAAGGTAGAGCAGATATGAAATATCTGCTGGGAGGAAAAGGTGCAGGTCTGGCTGAGATGAGCAGGATAGGATTACCTGTCCCACCTGGTTTTACTATTTCAACGGAGGCGTGTAAAGAGTATCTTAAAAGAGGAAAAGAAATATTAAAAGAGCTTGAGGGCGATGTTATGGCTGCCCTAAGGAAGGTTGAAGAGAAGACAGGTAAGAAGTTTGGTGATAAAGAAAATCCACTCTTGGTTTCTGTGAGGTCTGGTGCAGCCATTTCCATGCCGGGTATGATGGATACCATATTGAACCTTGGCTTGAATGATGAAACGGTTCAAGGTGTGTTAAAGAATACAGATGATGAGAGATTCAGTTATGATAGCTATCGCAGGTTTATTCAGATGTTTGGTAATGTGGTTATGGGCATTTCTCACGATAAGTTTGAGGCTATCATAGAAAGATATAAAGAGAGTGTGGGTGTCAAGTACGATCCTGAGGTGGACGCTGCTACATGGAAAGAGGTAATAAAGGACTACAAAGAGCTGGTTAAGAAGGAGGTTGGAAGGGAATTTCCAGATGATCCTATGGAGCAGTTGTGGATGGCGATAGAGGCAGTATTTGCTTCTTGGAACAATGAAAGGGCTAAAGTTTATAGAAAAATAAACAATATACCAGATGACCTCTGTACGGCAGTAAATGTGCAGTCGATGGTCTTTGGAAATATGGGGGATGATTCTGGAACAGGTGTGGCGTTTACGAGAAATCCATCTACTGGTGAAAAAGAGATATACGGGGAGTTTCTTGTGAATGCTCAGGGTGAGGATGTTGTTGCTGGAATAAGGACGCCTGAGCCGATAAAGAATTTAAAGGATAAACTACCTCAGGTGTATGAGCAATTTGTCAATGTGTGTAATACTCTTGAGAAACACTATCGTGACGTGCAGGATATAGAATTTACTGTAGAGAGAGGGAAACTATATCTGTTGCAAACAAGGACAGCAAAAAGAACTGCAGCTGCGGCTGTTAAGATTGCTGTGGATATGGAAAGAGAAGGTATTATAACGAAAGAGGAAGCTGTAAAGAGGATCGATCCGGACCAGATAGAGCAGCTCTTGCATCGTCAAATAGACCCTGAGGCAAAAGTTAATGTGCTTGCTAAGGGATTGCCTGCTTCTCCAGGTGCTGCAAGTGGTAAGGTAGTCTTTAATCCTGATGAAGCAAAAGAGTTGGGTGAACAGGGAGAGCGGGTAATACTTGTAAGGCCGGAGACGAGTCCGGATGATATTCATGGACTGTTTGCAGCTATGGGTGTTTTGACATCCAGGGGTGGGATGACGAGCCATGCGGCGGTTGTTGCGAGAGGAATGGGTAAACCTTGTGTTGCTGGTTGTGAGGTGTTGAAAATAGACCTTGAGAATGAGTTCTTTGAGGTAGAAGGAAGGAAGTTCAACAAGTTGGATATCATAACAATAGATGGTAGCAAGGGGCTTGTAATAGAGGGAGAGGCACCTATGATAGAGCCGAAGTTGTCCGATGAGTTTAGGACAATCCTATCTTGGGCAGATGAAATTTCGAGACTTGAAGTCTGGGCTAATGCAGACACACCAGAGGATGCAGCTAAGGCAAGGGAATTTGGTGCAAAGGGAATAGGCTTATGTAGAACTGAGCATATGTTTATGCAGGAGGAGAGATTGCCTGTTGTTCAGGAAATGATAATGGCTTCGACTGAAAAGGAGAGGAAAGTGGCACTGGATAAGCTTCTACCGATGCAAAGAGGGGATTTTTATGGCATATTCAAGGCCATGAACGGGTACCCTGTGACTATCCGTTTGCTTGACCCACCGCTTCACGAGTTTTTGCCCAAAGAGAGGGAGCTACTTGAAGAGCTAAATAAACTTGATCCAGAAAAGGACAGAGATAGGGTAGGTGAGATAAACAAGGTTTTAGCAAAGGTTAGGGCACTACAGGAAGCAAATCCGATGTTAGGCTTTAGAGGGTGTAGGCTTGGTGTGCTTTATCCAGAGATTTCAAAGATGCAGGTAAGGGCTATAATAGAAGCGGCAGTTCAGCTCAAGAAAGAAGGGTATGATGCAATACCTGATATCATGATACCTGTAGTTGGACTTAAAAAGGAGATGGAGTACTTCGATAAGCTTGTGCGTGAGGTAGCAGATGAGATTATAAAGGAGTCAGGTGTGAAATTGGAGTACAAAGTTGGTACGATGATAGAGCTTCCGAGAGCTGCTCTAACTGCAGATGAGATAGCAGAGCATGCAGAGTTTTTCTCTTTTGGGACGAACGATTTGACGCAGACAACATTTGGGTATAGCCGTGACGATGCAGAGGCAAAGTTCTTGTTTGCTTACATAGAGAAGCACCTCTTGGATGAGAATCCATTTGAAGTGCTTGACCAGCGTGGAGTGGGGAAACTTATGAAAATGGCTGTTGAGCTTGGTAGGAGCACAAGACATGATCTCCAGATAGGGATATGTGGTGAACATGGAGGAGAGCCAAAATCTGTTAAGTTCTGCCATACGATAGGATTGAATTATGTGAGTTGTTCACCTTATAGAGTTCCAGTTGCGAGAATAGCGGCAGCACATGCAGTTATAGAGGAGAAGGAGGGTTAGATACTCAAAAGATCAAGGGGGTAGGCTCAAGTGAACTTTGTTTTGTTAACAATAGTGGCAGGGGTATTGGCGTTGGTTTTTGCGCTTTACTCTGCTATTAGGGTTGGTGGGATAAAAATCAGTAACAAGAGGATTGAAGAACTCTCCAATTTCATCCATGGTGGAGCAATGACGTTTCTTTTTAGGGAGTACAAGAGCATATTTGTGTTTGTGGTTGTGGTGTTTTTTGTACTGTTCTGGAAGATAGGGTGGCATTCGGCGGTAGCATTTGTTGGAGGTGCTTTTCTTTCAGCCACGGCAGGATTTGTTGGAATGGACATTGCTACAAGAACTAACGGGAAGACAACAGAGGCTGCACAAGAGGGTGGCATAGGAAAGGCTTTGTATGTGGCGTTCACGGGTGGAACGGTTATGGGGATGACTGTGGTTGGTCTTGGTATAGTTGGTATAGCTGTTTACTATGCTGTGTTTAAGGATGCAACTATAATAAATAGTTTTGGGTTTGGTGCGAGCTCTGTTGCGCTGTTTGCTCGTGTGGGAGGAGGAATTTTTACCAAAGGTGCAGATGTTGGAGCGGACCTTGTAGGTAAGATAGAAGCAGGTATTCCTGAAGATGACCCACGGAACCCAGCTGTTATAGCAGATAATGTTGGTGACAATGTCGGTGATATTGCAGGTATGGGAGCCGACCTCTTTGAGTCTTATGTCAATTCGATAATAGCTGCGATGATAATAGGAGTTATTGTTTATGGGGTAAGGGGTATTGCTTATCCGATGCTTCTTGCCTCCTTGGGAATAGTTTCCGCCGTTATTGGCACCTTTTTCGTGAGGGGTAAAGGAGATGTTGACCCGGAGATTGCTTTGAGGAAGGGTACTTATGCTACTGGGATACTCATAATAATAGGAGATATTGTTCTAACGAAGTATATGTTTGGTAGCTATATGCTGTTCTTTGCTGGGGTTTCAGGGGTGGTTGCAGGTATGTTGATAGGTTTGATTACTGAGTATTATACCTCATATTTGTACAGGCCTACAAAGATGATTGCCGAAGCGTCACAAACGGGTGCAGCAACCACCATACTTATGGGGATTGCTGTTGGTATGAAAAGCACTGCTATACCAATGTTGCTTATAGTAACATCTACTCTTGTGGGTTATCTGTGTGGAGGGTTATATGGAATAGCAATTTCTGCTGTTGGTATGCTCTCTCTAACGGGCATGACACTTTCTGTTGATGCATATGGTCCTATTGCTGACAATGCTGGTGGTATTGCTGAAATGGCATCTTTACCTGAAAGCGTCAGGGAGATAACCGATAGATTAGATTCTGTGGGTAATACTACAGCAGCTATAGGGAAAGGTTTGGCTATTGGTTCTGCTGCACTCACGGCCTTGGCACTATTTTCTGCTTACAGTACTGCTGCTGGTCTTAAAACCATTAGTATTACTGATCCAAAGGTTATAGCAGGTATGCTTATAGGTGGAATGCTGCCTTACCTATTTTCTTCTTATACGCTTCAGGCAGTTAGTAGGGCAGCTTACAGAATGGTTGAAGAGGTAAGAAGACAGTTTAGAGAAATTGATGGGATTATGGAGGGTAAAGCTGCGCCAGATTACAACAGGTGTGTTGATATAAGCACAGCAGCAGCGTTGAAGGAGATGATACTACCGGGATTAATGGCTGTTATTGTACCAGTTGTTATAGGTTTGACGCTTGGTGCTGCAGCTCTGGGTGGATTTTTAGGTGGTGCGCTGATTTCCGGTGTTCTCTTGGCTATAAAGATGGCAAATGCTGGTGGTGCATGGGACAATGCAAAGAAGTATATAGAGAAGGGAAACTTTGGAGGGAAGGGAACCCCCACACATGCAGCTGCTGTGGTGGGTGATACTGTGGGAGACCCGTTTAAAGATACTGCGGGCCCATCTTTAAATATACTTATAAAACTAATGTCTATTATATCGTTGGTGTTTGTTTCTATGTTTTACTAATTGAGTGTGTTGTTTGGTCTTGATCTGTTGGGCTCCTGCCTCAAGAGAGGCAGGAGCCCAAATTTTTTGAAAGAAGGATTTTTGAGTAAAAGGTCGAATATAAATTTGAGGAGAAGTTGGCATGTATCCCAGAGAACTAATAGATGAGGTTATACTCAGAAATGACATAGTAGATGTTATTTCTGAGTATGTGGATCTTAAAAAGGCGGGGAAGAATTTTAAGGCGTTATGTCCCTTTCATAAGGAGAAGACACCCTCCTTTGTGGTAAGTCCGGAGAAACAGCTGTTTCACTGTTTTGGCTGTGGCAAGGGTGGGAACGTTGTAACATTTGTTATGGAAATAGAGCATATAAGCTTCTATGAAGCTATAAAGAAGCTTGCTGCAAGAGCCGGTGTAAAATTAGTGGAGCAGGATGCTGGAGAGGAGAGAGAGCGCAGTAGGATACAGAGGTTGTATAGCTTAAATTACAAGTGTGCTCAGGTGTTCCATGAGCTTCTTTTAAGGAATGTATATGTGCTTGGTTATCTTGAGAAACGTGGGCTTGATAGGGGGAGTATAGATAGGTTTTTGATAGGTTGGGCGTCTAAAAAGGAGCTCTTGTGGAGGATACTTGAGAAGAGTGGTTTCAGCCGTGAGGAGATGGAAGAAAGTGGGGTTTTTGGCTTAAAGGGAGGCAGTGAGTATTACTTAAGATTTGATAATAGGGTTGTCTTTCCTATATTCACGGCTTCAGGAAAAGTGATAGGCTTTGGTGGTAGGGTTGTGGGTGATGCCGAAAGAGTGGCGAAATATATAAATACACCTGAGACAAGTATATTTAGCAAGAGAAGGGTATTGTATGGTATAAACTTGGCCCTTCCTGGTATAAGAAGGTCGAGGAAGGTTGTAATAGTAGAAGGATATATGGATGTAATAGCATTGCACAGAAGCGGTATAGATTATACGGTGGCATCTCTTGGAACTTCCCTTACGAGGGAGCAGGTGAGAAGATTAGTTGGAAGCGTGGATATTGTGTATCTTGCCTACGATTCTGATGTAGCTGGTAGGTCTGCAACTTTGAGAGCGCTACAGCTGGTGATGGATAAGGGTGTGGATGTGAAGATTATAAGGATTTCAGAAGGGAAAGACCCTGATGAGTTTTTAAGACATCATACTAAACAGGAATGGTTGGAGCTGGAAGACGAAGCGATTTCGTTTGAAGATTATATAGTTGAGAGTATTTCAGAAAGAAAAGAGCTTGGGGAATTAGATGAAAGGAAGGTAATAGAAGAGTTTGTATCTCTGCTTGATGCTTTTGATGATGTTAAAAGGGAGCGTATGATAAAGAGAGTCTCTCAAGTGCTGGATTTGAATGAAGGTGTCTTGAGAGGAGTTATACACAAAAAGATGAGGAAAAAGGTACCTGGCTATGTGAAAGATATAGACATAGCAGTCAGGAGTAAGTTGGATAAGTATGGTAGGGCAGAAAGGGAGTTGTTGTGGCTTATGTTGGTAAACCCTGGAGTGAGGGGAATGGTGAAGGAAGTGGAGAAAAAAGTAGTTTTTGCTGACGAGGTTCATAGTAGGCTTGCTGATTATCTTCTTTCGGCTGGTATGTGGCTTTCTGAGGAGGAAATAGTAGAAGAACTGAGGGGCGATTCAGAGATTTCTACCGTTCTATCTGATATTACATGGAGGGAGTTGCCCCCTGAGGATATAGATGTTAAGAGTTGGGCGGAGGAGTTGATATCTATCTTACAGGAAAGAACAAAGGAGAGAAGACTTCAGGAACTGCATAAATATATGGAAGAGGGAAAAGTCTCTCCATCTCTGTTAAAGGAATACACAGAGCTTCGAAAAAGCATGAGGAGGTAGTTTTATGGCGAAAGAAGTATCGGATTGCATTATGAAGCTGATTAAATCTGGAAGGAAGTTAGGATACATAACGCAAGATGAGATAGAGAGGGCGATGATAGAGTGTAACCTGACGACGGAAAACTTGGATGCACTTTATGCAACTGCTCTTGACTTGGGGATAGAGATAAGAGATACAGAGACTGGTAAAAGTGTTATAAAGGAATTGAAAGAGAGCAAGGGAGAACCACTTTTGCCGGAAGAGATTCCAATTGATGACCCGGTAAGAATGTATCTTAAAGACATAGGTAAAATACCATTGCTTACTCCAGAGGAGGAGGTAGAACTTGCTAAGAGAGCAAGTGAAGGGGATGAGGCAGCAAAGAGGAAGCTTGTTGAGTCCAACCTGAGGTTAGTAGTCAGTGTTGCTAAGAAGTATGTGGGAAGAGGATTGTTATTTTTGGACTTGATACAGGAAGGGAATCTGGGGCTGATAAGGGCTG
>JAGHAJ010000215.1 GCA_021161545.1 Synergistota bacterium
CCGGTGGATCTTCTTTTATCACCTTTATAAGATTTCCCTTCGCATCCACTTCTACTTCTTTTTTGCCTATTTTCCCTCGTAGGTGTGATTCATAGATTTTTTCAACACCTGCTTGTCCTATCCAATCATCCCCTTTATACCCTTTTTCACCAAGCTTTCTAAGTTGTTTCTGGGTTATTCTGCCTACATAACCAATTTCATGGGCAAATAGCTTCCCCACTGGGTAAAACCTCTTTGGTATTACAGTAACATACACATCTGTATTACTCCCCAAGAAAGCTTTAACCCTTGCTACTTGCGATATGCTTAAGTTCTCTTTTATGATAATTCTTTTTCCACCATATTTCAATCCCTGCTTAAATCTCCTTAAAAGAGTTTGGCTATCAAATTCCAGCAGTGCAGATATATCTTTTACCTTTCTTGATATTTCTTTTACTTTCCTTTGGTTTTCCACATCGGCGATGAGTGCAAATACCGGTCTGTTAAATGCTAAAACCCTCCCGTTTGCATCATAGATGTTTCCCCTTATGGGCTTTACATTTATAATCCTTACCATATTGTTTTTTGCAAGTTCTGCGTAATAATTTCCCTTTATTATTTGAAGATACCAAAGTCGTGCTGCAACGATCAACATAGCAATACCTATCAGCAACATAACTGTAAAAAATCTCTTCTCAAATTTATCTGTATTCCACATACTATTCCATTTCCTGCTCCTTTTTATGTACGATTAGGGATACAAACAAAACTGCTATTAGATTAAAAAACGATTCTTTGGTGATGTTCAGCATATCTATTTTATAGCCAAGAGTTGCTGTCATTATGGAAATGGTGATAGCTTCTTTTAGCAATACTGCCAGCAGTGAGAGTTTGAGTAATTGAGGTAGAGATAGTTCGCTAAGTTGATTTTTGGCGTGGGTTACTGAAAACATGGCCAAAGAATACACTAAGGCATTGAGGCCTATTAAGGTACCATAGGCAGCATCTGCAAGAGTTCCCACTAAGAAGCCTATGATTGCCATGTAATTCCTATTTTGTGAAACCAATGATAGGTAGAATAGTACAGCAAATACGACATCTATACCGAGCCTTTTTAGGCTTACATAGTATATCCAACTTGACTCTAAGGATATTGCTAACCACAGGAGAACACTCCATACGACTATCCTAAGTACCATTACTTCTTTCCCTCAATATAACAAAAACCTCTTCTAATCTACTAAGATCAACATACGGGACAACTATTGCGGTGATATATAGGGGTCTTTTCTTTATTTTTACAATTCTTCCAATAGCTATTCCCTTTGGAAATGTTCCACCAAACCCTACAGTTATCACTTTATCACCAATCCTTATATCAGCACTTAATGGCAAGTAATTAAGGTAACAGAAACTCCCTCCACTCCCAGAAAGTACACTTGTGTTTCTAGATCTCTCTATCATGGCACCTATGGAGAATCCTCTATCTGTGAGCAAGATTACCTTGCTTCTGTCATGGTAAACCTCTTTCACTCTTCCTACTAGCCCTCTGTATGTGATTACCGCCATACCCTTTCTTATGTGGTCCTTCTCTCCTTTGTCTATAAAGATGGACCTAAGGTAATACACTGGAGACCACGCTGTAACAGATGCTATTAGTACCCTATGATGGATTTTTCTTTTAAGACCGAGGAGTCTCCTTAACCTTTTATTTTCTATTTTTTCCTCTGTTAGTTTTGATATTTTATAATTTAGGTACTCTATTTCCTTTTTGAGTTTTTTGTTCTCCTTTGCGGCACTATTTAACGCATTTATACGTTGAATAATATCGAACATATCCTTCCCTATATTTGAAAAGAAAGAGCGAGAAGGAGAAAAAAGTGTATATGATATCCTGTGCATTATGCCTATAAACCTCTCTCCTTTTATAGAAAGAGACATAAGAGTAAAAGAAAAGAATATAAGTATTGAGACTGCTATTATACTATTTAGGGGCCTATTAGGCATTATCTACCTCAGGCTACTTTACAGGGGAACTGAGCACTCTTTTTAGTTTCTGCAGTTCTTCGAGTACCATTCCTATACCTTTTATTACGCAGAACTGGGATTCATCTGCTACGTATGTTGGGACGCTAACTTCCCTTGTTATTAAGGTATCAAGATTGGGTAACAGTGATCCACCTCCAGTTAACGTGATACCTCTATCGATAATGTCTGATGTCAGCTCTGGAGGTACCCTTTCTAATGTGGATTTTATGGCATCTATTATTCTGCTTATAGGTCCCGAAAGTGGTTCATGAAGTTCAGCAGATGTTATGTTTATTACCTTTGGCAACCCGGTTACCATATCTCTACCTCTAACATCCATACTCTTTTCTGTGTTTCCTTCTAATGCATCGCCGATGCTTATCTTTATTAGCTCTGACATTTGTTCTCCTATGGCAAGTTTATACTTGTTTTTCATGTATTGTAATATTGCGTTGTTCATTTCATCACCTGCTACTTTTATGGAATTTCCAACTACTATTCCACCGAGCGAGATAACCGCTATTTCTGTGGTTCCTCCACCTATGTCAACCACCATGTTACCTGCTGGCTCATATATAGGTAATCCAGCACCTATTGCAGCTGCAATGGGCTCTTCTATGAGGTAAGACTCCCTTGCTCCAGCTTCAAGAGTTACATCCATTACGGATTTTTTCTCCACTTCTGTAACACCCGAGGGAACACATATAATGATTCTTGGATGGACGAATGATTTCCGATGGTGCACTCTGGCTATAAAGTACCTTATCATCTTCTCTGTAATCTCAAAGTCCGAGATTACGCCATCCATCATTGGCCTTACTGTAATTATATCCTTTGGGGTCTTCCCAAGCATTTTCTTTGCCTCACTACCTACAGCAAGGACTTTCTTATCCTCTGCACTAAGCGCCACTACGGATGGTTCGGAAATAACTATTCCCTTTCCTTTGACATAAACCTGTATGGTAGCTGTACCTAAATCTATTCCTACACTTTGAGAGAACAGGCCCCCAATCAATCTCATCATGCGGTAATCAACTCCCCATCATCTTTCTTTTTTAAAAATAGATTTTTCTCCATCTCGTCTATTATGGTTGTACATAAGCCATGTCCCGGATATACTTTTGTTTCGGGAGGAAGCTTAAATATCTTTCTCTTTATAGACCTGAGCAGTTGAGCCATATTACCTCCCGGAAGGTCTGTCCTTCCAACAGAGCCAAAAAACAGCAGATCTCCTACTATTACTATCTTTTCACTTGGTATCCATATAGAAATACTACCTGGAGTGTGACCAGGAGTATGAATAACGTGTAGCTCTATGTTTCCAACCCTTAGTATATCTCCATCTTTTACCAGTATGTGTGGTGTCTGCACCTTTATAGCACGTCCGACCCATAGAGATAGGTTTTTTGTCACAGAACTAAACATCTCGACCTCTTTTTCATGTGCTACAACATATGCTCCAAATCTATCTTTAAATGCATCTACACCTCCTATATGGTCTATATGACCGTGAGTTGCAATTATGTACTTCACTTTAAGGGTGTTACTTTCTATAAACCTTACAATATCTTCGTGAAAGAATGCAGGATCGATAAGAGCAGCTTCTTTACTACTTTCATCAGCAAGTAAAAAGCAATTCGTTGATAACTCTCCTAAAACCCATCCTTTAAGCACCATGGTCACCTACTCGCTGTATCTATTATTATGGTAACGGGCCCATCATTATGTATTTTTACAAGCATATTTGCACCATATATACCTGTTACCACTTTGCCGCTGTATATCTCTTTTACGAACGACACAAATTTATTAAAAAGCTTTTTTCCATCTTCATAGTTTGCTGCTTCTATAAAACTGGGCCTTCTACCCTTACGTGTATCTCCATATAAAGTAAATTGGGATACAATAAGAATTTCTCCACCTATTTCTTTTAGAGAGAGGTTCATTTTTCCTTCTTTGTCTTCAAATATCCTGAGATTTACAATTTTTTCTGCAGTGTACTTTACATCATCTTCGGTATCTTTTTTGCTAACACCCAACAACACAGCTATTCCATTGCATATCTCGGATACAGTCTTGTTATCTACTTCAACGGATGCATACTTAACTCGCTGGATTACTGCTCGCATATTTTCCTCCATGCTTGCTTGAACGTCTACTCACTTTTATTACACCTCTGATATTTTGTATCTTTGCCATTATGCTGTATAAATGCTCCAAATCTCTTATCCATACCTCTAATTCTATGGATGCCAATCCCCCTCTGCCACTTTTCCCTGTCACTCCACAAACATCTGCCCGGCTTTGAGACACCTGGGTCATAACATTTACCAAAAGATTTGGTCTGTCTACGGCCTCTATTTCTATATGAACAGGGTAGGTGGTCTTCTTTGTTTCTTTCCAATATACCTTTATTAGCCTGTCTTTCGGTGCCCTTCTTATGTTTGGACAGTCTGCTCTATGGATAGTTATGCCTTTACCCCTTGTAATGTATCCTATTATGTCATCTCCAGGAATAGGAGTACAACACTTTGCAAACCTTGTTAATACTCCCTTCACTCCCTCTACTTCTACACCTATACCTTCTTTCTCTGCTTCTTGGATCTTTTCTTGTTTTGGCGGTATTTCTTCCTCGATCTTCTCCCCCTTTGGTATTAGCTGGGATACACTTATCTTACCAGCACCAATGTTTATAAGCAGCTCTTCTGGCTTTAAAAAGCCTATGGAACGCGCCAGTTCAGACAAATTTTTTTCTGACAAGAATTCTTTTATACTCAGCCCTCTTTTTCTCAGTTCTTTTTCCAGTATTTCTCTTCCGAGTGGTAGCAGGCTCTCTCTTTCCTTCTGTCTGAACCAATGTTTTATCTTGTCCCGGGCACTTGGGCTTTTTACGATCCTCAGCCAATCGCGGCTGGGAGAGGATTTTGAAGATGTTATTATCTTTACAATGTCTCCATCCTTCAGATGATAGTCTAAGGGGACAATCTTCTGATTTACAATGGCTCCGACACACCTGTGTCCTACTTCTGTATGTATCGCATACGCAAAATCTACAGGAGTAGCACCTCTTGGTAGCCTTTTTATATCGCCCTTGGGTGTAAACACGAACACTTCCGAGCTTCTTAGATCTATGCTTAGTGATTCCATAAACTCTTTTGGATCGTGCATGTCCTTCTGCCATTCGAGTATTCGTCTGAGCCACGATAACTTTTCGTCTATTTCGTCGCTATAATTTTTACCTTCTTTGTACTTCCAATGAGCAGCTATACCATATTCAGCTGTGTTATGCATTTTCCATGTCCTTATTTGTACCTCAAGAGTTTTCGCTTCAGGTCCAACTACTGTTGTGTGAAGAGATTGGTACATGTTCAGCTTTGGGTTAGCTATATAGTCTTTAAATCTGTTAGGAAGGGGCTTCCACAGGTTGTGCACTATTCCAAGGACCGCATAGCAATCTTTTATAGAGTCTACTATAATTCTTATGGCTCGGAGGTCGTATATCTTATCCAAAGGCTGCTTTTTAACTAACATTTTTTGGTAAATGCTGTATATGTGTTTTGGTCTACCCTCAATGTGTCCTCTTATACCAAATTCCAGTAGTTTTGTTTGGAGCGCTATTTTTACCTTTTCAATGAATTTCTCACTTTCTTGATGCTGTTCCGCAATATAGCTCGTTATCCGGTTATATATATCCGGTTTTAGTACTTTGAAAGAGAGATCCTCAAGTTCAGATTTTATTTTGTACATACCAAGCCTATGGGATATTGGAGCATATATATTTATTGTCTCTTTGGCAATTCTTTTCTGTTTGTCAACTGGCAGATAGCCTATGGTTCTTATATTGTGAAGCCTATCTGCGAGTTTTATGAGTATAACCCTTATATCTTTTGCCATTACGATAAACATCTTCCGTAAATTTTCTACTTGGTAATCTGTAGATGTTCTGAATGGCAATTTACTTAGCTTCGTAACACCTTCTACGAGCAGTGCTATGTCTTCTCCAAAATGCTCTTTTAGTTGCTCTCTGGATACGTTGGTATCTTCTATAACATCGTGAAGGATAGCTGCAGCAATAGTGTCTCTGTCCATACCCATATTTGAGAGTATAAGGGCTACATTTAACGGGTGAAGTATATAGGGTTCGCCAGAGGCTCTCCTCTGTTCCCTATGAGCATTTGCTGCAAATTCGTAAGCTTTATCTATAATCTCACGGCTCTTTTCAGATTCAAAATGTTGCTTAATCTCAAATAGCAATCCATCTATGGTTTCCATTTATCCTCCTATTTCAATATTGAACTATAGAAAACACATCATATCCTTTTAATAATTCTCTACCTTTCAACTCTAAGAGTTCTATAACAAAGCCAAACCCAACAATCTTTCCTCCCAACTCCTCTACTAAGCTCTTTGCTGCTTCAACGGTTCCTCCAGTTGCCAGCAAGTCATCTATTACAATAACATTTTCCCCTTTCTCTATACCGTCCACATGTACTTCTATTGATGCTGTCCCATACTCCAAAGAGTATTCTTTTTCTATCTTTTTCCACGGTAGCTTGCCCTTCTTTCTTATCGGAACAAATCCCACTCCCATCTTGTATGCCAGTGCTCCTCCAAATATGAAACCTCTTGCATCTATTCCTACAACCTTGTCTATCTTTCTATCCTTAAAGTGCTCGTAAAGAGCATCCACGGCTTCTTTAAATGCATTTGCATCTTTTAGCAGGGTTGTTATATCCCTGAATATTATACCCTTTTTGGGAAAGTCTGGTATAGACCTAATAACATCCTTTAAACTCATAAGATATCCCTCCCATATAGTTTAAATGTAGCCTTCTACTTTTATGGTAGGAGACTCTGTACCTCTCCACCTATCTACTCTTAAAGTGTATATTATTTGCCTTTCCTTTCCTAATAGAACTGTGTTTAATAAACTCTTGGGTACAAGAATGGAACAACCATTGTATGTAGATTTATGATAACCGTTAACTGTTGAATATTCAAGCCCCCAGGGTAAGTAAGATGCAAAATTCGGTTCAGGATTTGCTTCGCCATAAGGTTCTAACAACTCTATTTCTTTAGCAAGGTTTAAAGTTATATCATCTATTGGCAAATAGAGTTCAGCTTTAGAGGTGCTTTTTTCTCTGTATGGAAATATTTCTCCAAGAACTTTGACCCACTTATCTTCGAAATTAGACAAATTATCTTTTGACACTTTTATTCCTGCTGCCCCTCTATGTCCACCAAAGCTGGTCAATTCTCCAGCTACCATAAGTAGGGTGTTAAAGAGGTTTACATCTTCGATACTTCTTGCAGAGCCTTTTATATCATCTTTGTTCTTTGTGAGAACTATCGCAGGAATGTTGTATTTCTCCACTAACTTGGATGCTACTATACCGAGGATTCCTACATGCCAGTTCTCTTTGTACACTACCAATCCTCTTTTCCTGTGTAGAGCATCTCTTTGTATTATCTCTATTGCTTCTTTCAGAGTTCTTTCTACCAACTTTTGCCTCTTTCTGTTCAGCTCATCTAACTTTGTTGCTAATCTTTTTGCCTTATATCTATCGCTGCTTAAGAGTAACCTTACAGCAAGCTTTGCACTTTCTATCCTACCTGCAGCATTCAGTCTGGGCGCTAATACGAAACCTATGCTGTGAGAGTTTATCCTTCTTCCATTGAGGCCACTCACATTTATAAGCGCCTCTAACCCTATATTTTGGGTGTGGTGTAAGACTTCTATACCTTTTGATGCAAGGACCCTGTTGTCTTTTAAAAGTGGAACTCTATCCGCTATTATTCCAAGGGATACAAGATCGAGGTAGTCATTTAGATATGTGTCTTTTCCTGTAAGTCTCTTTACTAACGCCCTTGCCAAGTGCCAAGCTACTACTACTCCTGCCATTTCCTTAAATGAGAAACGATTTTCCTCCCTATGTGAGTTCACTACAGCTACGGCGTCTGGAAGTTTTGCATCAGGTATATGGTGGTCTGTTATAATGATATCAAGACCATTTTCCATTGCGTAGTTTACAAGTTCTCGGTCTCTTATGCCACAGTCTACCGTTATAGCAAGATGCATATTATTATGTATGGCATAATCCAGGGAATGTTTGTTTAATCCATAGCCATCCTCTATCCTATCTGGTATGTAAAAATAGAGGTTTTCTGTAAAGAAGCGTAGTACCTTCAAGAGAATAGCTGTTGAAGTAATACCATCTACATCATAGTCTCCTATAATGAGAATGTTCTCCTTCTTCTTTATGGCTCTTGTGAGTCTCTCGATAGCGCGTTCCATATCTGCAAAACCCATTGGATCAACGGTACTGGTGAGCTTTGGATGAATAAACTCCTCTGCCTCCGAGGCAGAGGAGATACCTCTATTCACTAAGAGCTGAGATAAAGTAAAGGATATACCTATATCCTTTATTAGTTGTTGAACCGTTGGTTGTAATCCATCTTTTGCTCTTATTTCCATACCATGTTATATTTCTTCTTTGGTCTCTTTGCTTGGTGGTTGGGACTTATCCGTTGTTGATAATGTAGTATCTGTATAAGCTTCCGTTGGGTACATTTCAGGAGATTCTTCTATATGTTCTGCACTTTCTTTTGTGCTCTCTTCCATTTCAGATACTCTTGTATACAATTTCTGTATGTCTGACTTTAGATTTACTATCTCTCCCTGAATGGTTTCTAATTTTCTTTCATACGCAGATAACATCTCGTTTTGTCCTCTGTTCTTGTTGTTTTCCGCTACCTCTTTCTTTTTACTCTTTCTCGTAAGTCTGATGATTATGTCTACTACAGCCATCAACAAGGCACCTAAAAATACACTCACTATAGCCACCCATGCTATGGAAGTTTGGTATGTATGGGTAAGTATATGAATTGTTACGGTAGCATTATTCTGCACAGTAAATCCCACAGCCAGTATAGCAAACGCCAAAGCAATTATTATATACACCTGCATCTTAAAGACCTCCTTTGAATTACTAACTCTTTTATTATAGCACAAAAGGGGCATTCTTTACATGGGTGAAATATTTCGATAAATAAAAATGGTGGCGGTGCAAGGACTCGAACCTTGGACACTGCGGGTATGAACCGCATGCTCTAGCCACCTGAGCTACACCGCCACTTTATAATGCGAGGAGACTCTCTTCATGGTTGCGGGGGCTGGATTTGAACCAGCGACCTTCGGGTTATGAGCCCGACGAGCTACCTGACTGCTCCACCCCGCGTCTATGTAGTTAACATGGTGCCGGGAGCCGGAATCGAACCGGCACGGGCCTACAGGCCCACGGGATTTTAAGTCCAGTGCGTCTACCAATTCCGCCATCCCGGCGTAAGCACATAGTATTATATTATAAGAATATGAGGTTGTCAATAGCTGAGAACTCTTGATAAGTAGATAGGTATGGACATATCTACCAGCCTCCAGAATTAGAAGGAGCAGAAAGGAAAAAGACAATGGGTATCATATCTTCTAAAAGTGGTTCTCTGGATTTAATACCCGTTAAGTTGATACCTCTAAAAAGATATCAAGCGGCCCACCTTCTCTTCGGGCTGCTTAAAGTGTATAATCTAAATACAGA
>JAGHAJ010000072.1 GCA_021161545.1 Synergistota bacterium
AAACAGAGTTCCCAGTATAAGAAGCTCTATGTAAGCCCCTCTTGCAAGAACATAGTGATATTCAAGATAAAATGGAGCAGCTACTACATATATAAGAGACATTAATCCTATCCACTTGTTAAATACATTCTTCGCAAAAACATACACTACGAGGAAATACAAGATCGACAATTCTGCTATACTCATGTCCAGAATAAAAGTTGATACCCCAAACAGCTTGAAGTTCAACGCAACCCAGAAAGCTTCAAGGCTACCAAGATAAGGTTGACCATAATAAAACACAGGCAATTCACCATTAAGTATATGCTTGGCCATCAATCCCACCACAGCCTGATCCGAATCCAATCCGGGCGTAATAAGGTACAGATATCGCAAAATTGCTCCAGCAATAAGTACTACAAATATCACTATCCACTCATGTTTTAGCTTCTTGATATCAAATACACCCCCCCACAAATCATAGCAATTCCAAGCCATCTCACAATAGATAGGTTTTCTTTAAAAAGTATCCACGAAAGTATAGCTACCAGTACATAGCCCATACTTACCATTGGATATGCATAGCTAAGCTCAACTTTTGATAAAATCATCAACCATATAAGTGAGCTTATCCCTATAAGAAAAAACCCAGAAAACACGTATATGTTTGAAAATATATAAGTAAACGAATAGACTAATCCCATAATTCCCTTAGAATAAAGGCTAACATCGTTTATCGCAAGCATCCCTTTTTTAAGTAAAAGCTCCCCTGCAGATAACAAACCAACACAGATAAGTATCATAATCACTGGATTCATTCCTAATCCTCCTTCCATCCTGTAATCCTCAATTTTAGTACCGCCAGTGTGTAACTCAAAAGATATTTGGCAAAGTTAGTTTTACTTTCTCCCCCCATTCTAAATCTATAGACAACGGGTACCTCAACTATTGAAACTTGCCTTTTATGGGCATAATAGAGTAATCTTATACAGTAATCACCATAGCCATAAAATATTCTATCCATATCAAACTCCTTCAGTATATCTCTCTTAATTGCAAGAAAACCACTTAAGTTATCATTCGTGCGCATCCATAGAACAAATTTTATAAAATTGTTAAATAAATAACTCCCTATAAATCTAAGCTTCGAAGTATCCATACCACCTCCAAACACATACCTCGAGCCAATTACTACATCAAAGTAGTTAGAAAACTCTAACATCATGGGAAGATACTCAGGACTGTGGTTGAAATCCGTATCCATTATCACAATCTTTTCACCAGATGACACCTCTATTCCCCTTCTTATAGCACTTGCAAGCCCCCTTTCATCTGTCCTTTTTATAACATTGATTTCCTCATCTCTCTTAAACTCCTCTAAAACAGCTTCCGCTGTTCCATCAGGACTGTTATCGTCTACTACCCATATATCCAGATCATAACCTTCGAGTGCTCTCTTTACCTCCTTAATAAGAGGGACGATACTTTCTCTTTCATTGTATGTAGGTAAGATTACAGATACAGTTTTACCCCCCATATCTCCTTATTACTCCCACTATCCTCTTAATGTCTTCTCTCTTCAGTCTTGGAGAAGAAGGTAGGTTTATACCAGAGGAAGAGAGACTTTCAGCAATGGATAAATTCTCACCAGTAAAGTACGGAGGCATGGTGTGAACTGGATAAAAGAAAGGCCTGCTATCTATGCCTTCTGCTGCCAGTTCTTTCATTAGCTCATCCCTGCTTATCCTGTAAGGAGGCCTAACAAGGATACTATACATCCAATAAACATTCCTCGCCCATTCCTTTTCTGGCGGGAGTTTTACACCATCCACATCCTTGAGCAGACTATTATACTCTGCTGCTATTTCCCTTTTCAGTTCAATGATTTTTTCTATCTTTTCCATTTGTGCCACTCCAACGGCAGCTTGAAGATTTGTTATTCGATAGTTAAAACCAATTTCGGGAAACCAATATCTCTTAGTAGGTGACATACCGTGATCTCTCAATAGTTTTGCTTTTTCGGCTATCTCCTCATTGTCAGTAACAACCATACCACCCTCGCCCGTAGTTATTACCTTGTTTCCGTAAAAACTGAAACAACCAATATCACCTATACCACCAACTCTTCTACCTTTATATTCTGCACCATGAGCTTCTGCCGCATCTTCTACTATATAAATCCCATACTCTTTTCCTAAATCTAACAAAGTTTCCATATTTGCTGGATGCCCATACAGATGAACCACAATTATTGCCTTTGTTCGCTTGGTAATCTTTTTCTTAACATCCACTGGATCAATATTCCATGTATAAGGCTCTGAATCGGCAAACACAACCCTTGCTCCAGTATAATGCACAGCATTTGCCGTGGCCACAAACGTAAGGCTTGGTACTATAACCTCATCACCCCCACCTACCCCTATAGAAGCGAGCGCAAGGTGTATTGCTGTAGTACCATTTGAAGTTGCTATTCCATACTTGACTCCACAGAATGTTGCAAACTCTTCCTCAAACTGATTCACATATTTTCCTAAGGACGAAATCCAACCTGACTCAACAGCTTCCACAACATTTCTAAGCTCTTTCTCACCCAAATAAGGCTCATAAACAGGAATCATCTAAATAACATCACCCCTCTCCGGCGGGAATGGACTTTTTATCCCAGATATAAAATATAAATCCTGGCACACAAGCCAGCAACACACCAACGTGTCCAAGAAGACCTATCGAAAATGCACCTGCAGTCGAAAGACCAAGAAGCGAGAAGAAATACACCAACAGGCCTTCATTTATCCCTATCCCATTGAAAGATATTGGTATTCTCGTAACCAGCAAAACTATAGGTATAACCACTAAAAACACCCAAATTGATACTGCAAAACCTATCGCACGGGCAGAAATGTAATTTCCCAAAATTGGAAACAGTTGTTCTAATAGTGAAAGCACGAAAAACCCAATCAACACTTTACCTTGGCTAGTGTACTTTACATAAGAGATATATATATTCTTCAATTTAAGCATGACACTCCACTTCCTAATTCTCTCTGGAAAGATGACATAAAGCCTCTTCGCCAGGTGTTCCTTCGCTGAGAGGAAAATTGCCATAGGGAAAAAAAATACCAGTAATACAACGAAATAAAATATAAGATTATAGTTAGGGATACCCATTCGTCTCAGCAAAAGCACACTTATGAGTGCAAACACTAGGGAAGAAAAGAAACCTCCAAGTCTCTCGACTACAACTGAAGAGAACACATCTTCAAACAATCCGCTATCGCGAGATAAAAGATATACCCTTAATAAATCTCCCCCAACTGTGGCTGGTAAAAATAGCCCAACAAATGTCCCAATATAGTACAATCTCACTAACTTCAAGAATGAAACCTCTATACCTCTCGCCTTAAGTAATACAGACCATTTATAAGCCATAAGAAATCTATCCGCAGTTATTACCAGGATCAGCAATACAAACCAAGCAATGTCAGTAGAAGAAAGCAAAACCAACACTCTTTCGACACCAACATAGCAAAGTATTCCTATCCCTATAGCAAAACTAAAACCAATTCTTAATAAAATAACTTGCTTTCTTTTCAAATCTTCCCGTAACCTCGCGCTATTAAATAACTTTCTCTCAGCAAACCATATAAACAGTACATGTATTTACCATTGCTTCTCCTGAACAATTGTAGAATATTTCTTTAATATCGGCCTATACATCTTTATCGACCACCGCTTCCTTCAGTGTATTCAGAAACTCTTGCGCATATTCTTTCCATGTAGGGAATTTATATTCTCTCATCCATTTTAGTACCGCACTTTTCCTCTCTGAAAGGTGTTCCGCCACATTCCATATACCATTTACTATGCTATCTACGCTATAAGGGTCTATTAGTTCTACAGGCGTATCTTCTACATCCCTTAACCATCCCGTTTTAGAAGCAACCACTGGACAACCAGAAACAAGTGCTT
>JAGHAJ010000225.1 GCA_021161545.1 Synergistota bacterium
CCCGGAGGAGAGAAATTACGAAAAAATGAAGTCATTTATATCTTTGGCAGGGGTGGTAAAGTTTTTAGTTATCATGGTGGTAAACTTTTTGGTTGACGTTAACAAGGATACATGGAATCTCGCAAGACCACACTTCGGAATAGATATGAATGGATTAACACCCTTTGAGAAACTCAAAGAGTGTAATACCATGATATCAAATAACATCATGAAATTCCCCGTCCTTCTCTTAGATCACTTCCTAAGCATCGTGTCATACCCAATGGAATGGCTGAAAAAGTATCTCAATCTTCACATACTCTCAAAAGGTGGTAAGTATGTCTATGCTCAGTACCCATAGTCAGATAACTGCAAATTGCAGGTCAGCCATGAGGCAATTTATATTGATTCTCTAATCATTATATGAAGTATAAAGGTAGAAGGCAGTCTTATTAGACAATACGTTACTACCAAAACACATATTCATACTCAGAAAGTGCAAGGTAGGACCATTCGAAAAAGAGGTAAAACGGAGAAGTTAGCTATAATCTTTTAACCAGTGATGCCTTATAATTCCTGTAAAAAAGGTGACCTGAGTTATAATTGTAAAGTCAACAAAACTAATAAAAGAAAGGAGGCCACCCATGAAAAGGATACCACCAAGTCGAAAAATGCGCAAGAGATTAGAAGAATTGCTAAAGGAAGCTAATGCTAAGGAATTTCTTTTAAGCAAAAATTTCCATGTTTTTTGACAGAGAAGTCAGCCTTGAAGTTAAGTTTTTTCGGTACTCATTGGGGCTGCTGAAAGATGGCAATAGGTAAACTTCACGAATCTGTAGCTTGACCAAACAAAATATCCTGAATTATAGAAACAATCGTAATACACAGCATATATAGATAACAGATAGGAAAAAGACAAGTTTTAAGGCATAAATGTGCCATTTTGCGAAATAAACTCTCCTGATCAGCTTAAAGCATAATTGACACATCTTGAAGAGTTATTTTATACTTTAATTAAGTTAATTACCTAATTAAAGGAGTTGCTATGTACAAGACATCATTCACAAGCAGTAAAGAAGAGTTATTCTCCTTGATATGCAGATACCAACCTATCGCAAGGAGTGACATCGCAGAAATAGTTGGGCTTACACGTGCATCAGTATCAAACATGACAAAAGAGCTCATTGCACTGCACCTGATAAGAGAGAGTAAAAAGGTAGGCAATGGCATAGGGAGAAAGAAAGTGCTATTAGAAGTAAAAGATAATGGTATTCACACGATAGGGATAAATATTGGAAGAAGAAGCATATTTGTCGGGCTCTACGATGCTGCCGGTAGAAATCTATGGAAAAGAGTGCGCTCCTACACAATGATACATACACTCCAAGAGTATCTATCAGAAGTGAAAGAACTCACAACAGAGCTCATTAACTGGGCACAGGATAGAGAAATAAACATCGATGCCATAGGTGTAGGCATTCCTGGACCTGTAGACAGTGAAAGTGGCATTTATAGAGCGTCTCATTTCCTGAAATACGAAATAGTGAATATAAAAAAGATAATGGAAGATGAATTCAGCATACCTACTTATGTTGAGAGAGATGTCAATGCAGCAGTGCTGGGAGAAAGATTCTTCGGAGCTGGCAGAAGATGTGAAACATTCGCATACCTGCTTATAGTAGAAGGTATAGGAGCCGGCACCGTACTGGATGGACACCTCTATAGAGGGGCACATGGACTTGCAGGCAAGATAGGTAGACTTATATTTCCAAAAGAACAGAGTAAAGAATCCACACTATCACTTGAGGAGATGGGAAGCGAGCTCTCTGCCCTAAAAGTAGCTGAAGAATACGCACAAAAGGACAAAAATGGATATCTATACAAGGTGTTACAGCAAAGACCACTACACATAGATGACATACTACAGGCAGTGAGAGAAGGAGACCTCACTGCCATGCAAGTGGTAGATGTAATGGTGCATTATGCCTCAATTGCTGTAGCAAACCTTGTCTTTTTGTTAGACCCAAAGCTTATCATCATAAGTGGTGACTTTATAGGAATACCAACCAATTTCGTAGGAAAGCTCAGTGAAAAGGTGAAAAAGATGTTACCTGATCGTCCTCTACCAAAACTTATAGGCTCACACCTCTACGACCTATCAATATCCCTCGGTGCAGCCACACGAGCCCTATCAGAAACAGTATCAACAAAGATTAGAAATATCTCGTGAAGGGGGTGGTAAACTCATAGCGAAATTTCTTAAATCCACAACCAAAACTACAAATAAGGAGGGATAGTCATGAAGAAGTTTGCTGTTATTGGGTTGATGGTACTGCTGGTTTTTGTAGTTTCGGCATACGCAGTTAGTGCCCCTAAGATATACTTTGTGTCTACCCAGATGCACCCAGCAGGTGAAAGGGAATTCATGGTAGGTACACTACTTAAGAGCTTTGCAAAGGAAAGTGGCATAAACGTAGAGTTTCTTGCACTTACATATAATGAGATGCTTTCAAGAGTATCAGCAGAGGAAAAGACTGGGAAAGTAACTATTTCTGTAATAGGGGATTTACATGGTGGACTGGATGTAATGGCATCCCGTAACCTGTTGCAAGAGGTCAAAGGAATACCCCTACCCAATAGAACATTCATATCAACATTAGAGAAGTACTCCGTCATAAAAGGCAAAAAAGTCTATGTGCCCTGGATGCAGGCAACATATGTAATGGTAGTGAATAAAGAGGCTTACAAATATCTACCAAACGGCCTCACAAAAGAAGACGTAAGAAAACCAACCGAAAAATGGACCTATGAAGCATTGCTGCAATGGGCAAAGAACATGAAAGAAAAGACAGGAACACCAAAGTTCGGCTTACCCATGGCACCAAAGGGACTATTCCACAGGTTCTTGCATGGATATCTACTCCCTTCATTTACAGGATACGAAGCAAAGGAGTTTGATTCTCCAAACGGCATCAAGGCATGGGAATACATGAGAAAACTGGTAAACTATATACACCCAGCAAGTTCTACGTGGGCAGCAATGAGTGAACCACTATTAAAGGGAGAGGTACTACTTGCATGGGATCACACAGCAAGGATAAAACCAGCCATAGTACAGCAACCAGACAAATTCGAAGTAATACCGGTTCCAAGGGGTCCTGCAGGTAGAGGATACATTGTTGTAGCTGTGGGACTTGCAGTGCCAAAGAAGGCACCGCAAAAAGAAGCTGCATACAAACTCATAGATTACCTGACAAGGCCATCTACACAGGTTCTTGTACTACAGCACGTAGGGTTCTTCCCAACAGTAAAGGAGGCAACAGGCAAGATACCAACTGGTGCACTCAGAATACTAGCAAGGGGCGTTACAGCACAGTCCTCTTCACCAGACTCTGTCATAGCTATGATACCAAATCTTGGAAAATATGGTGGAGAATTTACCAATACATACAGAAAGGTGTTCAAGAAGGTAGTTCTGCAAAAGGCGAGCCTGCAAAAAGAGGTATCTGCAGCTGCAAAACTGCTGAAGAGCCTATTCGAGAAGGCTGGAACACCAATACAGTAAAGTAAGTGGGAGGGGTATCCCTCCCACTTATCAGATAGGAGTGAGTCAACTTGCGTAGTGAAAGGTCATTAGCACCGTATCTTCTGTTTATGCCAACCTTGATATACTTAGCAGTATTTCTCGTATATCCTCTACTAAAGGCTTTATTCATGGTAATTACACCAGAAGAAGGCACTGGATATACACTTGCAAATATATATGCCGTTTTAAGCGACAGCACTTTCTGGGAAGCACTGAAAAACACCATTCTACTGGCAGCTGTTATAATCCCCCTACAGGTGTTTCTCGCACTGATGCTTGCACTCTTTGTAAACACAAAATTCAGAGGCTACATGACCATAGTCTATCTCATAACGATACCATTGGCCCTCAGTGATGTCTCTGCTGCCTTGATGAGCTACAACATATTCTCACCAAGTGGCTACATAAACAAGATATTGCTTAATCTCAACTTGATAAAACACCCTATATACTTCTTCGGATTCAATGCCACAACGAGTGAATTTTGGGTTATAGTGATAACAGAGGTGTGGAGAGCTACCCCACTTGTATTTATAATTCTGCTTGCAGGATTACAAATGATAGGAAGGGAATATTTCGAGGCAGCAGATGTATTCGGATTCACCAAATTTCAGAAGTTCATATACATTACTCTTCCTCTACTAAAACCCAGTCTTCAATCCGCACTATTACTTAGAACACTCTTTGCCTTTCAGATATTTGGTGTAGTCTGGTTGCTCGCGGGAAGGGACATTCCTATTTTGGCAGGAGAGACTTTCTACCAGCAAACAGAGTTGCAACAGTACCACATAGCAGCCGTATATGGGTTTGTAATTGCGCTTATATCCATCCTGATCAGCTGGGTTTATTTAACATTCTTGAAAAGCGCAAAGGAAGTGTAAAAAATGGATAAGGAGAAAATCAAGTCACTTTTGACATTTCTGATAGCAGGGATGATAAGTCTATGGTTTCTAACACCCATAATATTCATAACACTATCCGCATTTGCCACATCAAAAGACTACTACAACCCGAACTACATAATTCCCAGACATTATACGTTTTCTCACTTCTACAAGCTATTCTTTACACTTAGTGCTGGTCATGCCACATTGATAAGCCTCTCCGTAGCAGCCCTAACCATACTTTTGAGCTTCCTGTTGGGTGTACCAGCGGGCTACGCACTTTCAAGATACAAATTCAAAGGTAAAAATACTTTAAAACTCACAGTTCTGTCAACAAGGATGTTCCCTCTCATGATACTTGCAATACCCCTATTGATAATATTCATGCAGATTGGAATAAGTGATACACTATGGGGAATAGTCCTCGCACATACTACAATGGTACTCCCATTTGTCATACTTATAACAAGTTCTATATTTGCAGGTGTAGATATTGCATTTGAGGAAGCTGCCTTAATATTTGGACTTTCAAGGTCCAAAGCATTTTTTAAGATAACCCTACCATTAGCACTCCCGGGCCTTGCTGCGTCAGCCATCTTTGCATTCATTATGTCATGGAATGAAGTCTTTGTTGCATCTATCCTAACCCTGCAGAACAGAACTTTACCAGCACAGATCCTAAGCACTGCCATGGATTCACCAGACTACTACAAGTTCACAGCCGGATTTATTATGGCAGTCCCAGCGCTCGTGTTCATATTCTTTGCCAGAAGATACTTAGTTTCCCTATGGGGTATATCTCTAAAATAAGGTGGGAGGAAAGCAATGGTAAAGGTAACCTTGCAGGAAGTAACCAAACGGTTTGGAAAGACAACAGCAGTCAATAGAATAAGCGTTGAAATAGAAAAAGGCGAGTTCATAGTACTACTTGGACCATCTGGCTGCGGAAAGACCACGCTATTAAGATGTATATCGGGCCTCGAAAAAGTAACAGAAGGAAGAATATTATTCAACGAAGGAGATGTCACAAATCTACCACCAAAAGATAGAAATATATCAATGGTATTTCAAAATTATGCAGTCTGGCCACATTTAAAGGTAAAGGACAACATTGGGTTTCCCCTAAAAATAAAGAAAAAACCCACACAAGAAATAGAAACAAAGGTAAAGTGGGCTTCAGAGATGCTTGGAATAACAGAGCTACTTGACAGATATCCACATCAACTATCAGGTGGACAAAGGCAAAGGGTAGCAGTTGCAAGGGCTATCGTTATGGAACCTGAAGTACTTTTAATGGATGAACCCCTTTCTAACCTTGACGCATTATTAAGGGTGAAGATGCGCAGTGAAATCAAAAAACTTCAGGAGAGCTTGAAGGTTACGACAATATACGTAACACATGACCAGGTAGAAGCCATGACAATGGGAGACAGAATAGCAGTCCTAAAAGATGGGAAACTTCAACAGATTGGCGGTTCCAACGAGATATACCACAAACCAACAAATCTGTTCGTTGCCGGTTTCATAGGTTCACCTCAGATGAACTTTATCAACGTAGAAGTCAAAGAGGAGGAGAACATACTGATTGTTGCAACAAGCGGGCTTGAGATACCACTTCCACCTGCAATACCCATCAAAAAGTCTGAATACATACTTGGTATAAGGCCAGAAGACATACACATCAAAGAACTTCCCAATAGCACACGAGTAACTGGGGAAATATACTTCGTTGAAGCCCTTAGGTCAGATACCGTACTACACGTTAACACAGATTTTGGAAAGCTTGTAGTAAAGATACCTGGAGATTTTGATGCAAAAGAAGGCGAAAACATAAGCCTGTATATAGACAACAGCAAGATACATTTGTTCGAAAAGGAGAGTGAACTATCAATACTATGAAATACAGAGGCTTTGTAATATCACATACGCATTGGGATAGAGAATGGTATCTACCCTTCGAGCAATACAGAATCAGACTCCAAAGGCTCGTAGAAGAATTAACAGAGTTGATGGAAGAAGACAGTTCTTACAAATACTTCATGTTAGACGGTCAGACCGTTATTATGGAAGATATACAAGAGACATTTCCTGAATATGCAGAGAAACTGAAGAAACTCATGAAAAAGGGTAGAATACTTGCGGGACCATGGTATACACTCCCCGATGAGTTCCTCATATCAGGAGAGTCTTTGATCAGGAACTATCTCTATGGGTTATCTGTACTAAACCGTCTAAGTATAACTCCGATGAATATAGCCTACTTACCAGACATGTTTGGCCATTCCGCATATATACCAACAGTAATTGCATCCCTGGGCATGAAAGAGGCTGTAATATGGAGAGGTATAGGAGATAAATCAAGAGAAACTGAGTTTATATGGAAAGGTCCCGATGGCTCAGAAGTTCTGACAGAATCCCTTATAGCCACATACTCCAACTTAAAGAGACTACCAGAGGACTATAAAGGGTTCAAGGAATGTGTGTTGGCCACAGCAAAGAGCCTTATCCCACATCTAACCACCACCAATATTCTCTTCATGAACGGCACAGACCATGAATTCCCATATAAAAACCTCTCTAACTATCTAAAGATGTTCAACGAGGAGTCGAATGAGCTTGAACTTTTGCATTCTAACCTGCCGCAATTTTTCAAGGAGATTCAAGCATCCACCACTAACCTAAAGATAGTAGAAGGAGAATTCAGGTGTCCCAAATATGAGCACATTTTGAAAGACATAACATCTTCGAGGATATACTTAAAGCAATCCAACCGTCTTGCAGAAAGTTTATTGACAAGGTATCTTGAACCACTATTGGCATACTCACTTATAGGCAAAGCCTGCCATACAGACGATTTAAATTACTTAGACTACCTCTGGAAAGTTTTATTAAAAAACCACGCCCACGACAGCATAGGGGGGTGCAGCATAGACAGAGTGCATCAAGAAGTGGAAACAAGATTCTCAAAAGTCATAGATGGAGCCCGGATGCACATTGCACGCATTTTATCACAATTGATCAAAGAAACCGACGGGGAAAGACTATCACTGCTGGTATATAATCCAACAGAGAAAAGGGCTGAAACAATAGAAAAAGAGGTAATCATGCCGCCAGATTTTAGCGGCCTCTTCAAAGTATTCTCTGAAGACGGAGAAGAAATAGATTCAGAAACAGAATTTCTGTGCACCGTATCTGCACAGAAAAAAGGGGGGATTTTGTTCCAGAGGGAAAGTTTAGAATACCTTAAACACTTCTCAACTACATACACACAGTATCTTAAAGATTTAGCCGCATCCAGATATAAGATTACATTCAGGGATACACTGGAACCATTTGGATTCAAAAAATATGTTATAAAACCTATAAGAGGTAAAAACACTATACCACACACCCTATCTACCAATGAGATAGAGACAAAAACATTAAAGATAAGGATAAATGAAGATGGAAGCTTATTCATAAAAGACAAGAGAACCAACATCACATATCCACGCATTCACTTTTTCGAAGATGAAGGAGACGCAGGAGATGGGTATAACTTCTCTCCACCAAAGAATCAAAAAATCGTATCAACGACGGGAAGAAAAGCTGAAGTAACAAACATAAAAGAGGGTAAGTATCACATAATAGCCAACATATCCTATAATTTGTTGCTCCCTAAATCCCTATCCCCAAATAGAACTGCAAGGAGCAAAGAACTCATAAGAAGCCAAATAACTTCCACAATAAAGATACACAAAAACTCACCAAGAATAGACTTTCTCACATCATATCGTAACGAAGCTCTTGATCATAGACTAAGGGTATGGTTTCAAACACCAATAGTAACAGATGAAAATCATGCAGCTGACTATTTTGGACACGTAACAAGGGAAAACCAAATCAAGGGAGATTTCAATATGTGGACAGAAACACCATCAGAAACATACCCAATGCATGGTCATGCGTTCATTACTGACGTAAAAAATACCTTTATCCTTTTATCCAAAGGGCTACCAGAATACGCAACAAGGCTGAATGAAAGAAAAGAAATAGCACTTGGTTTAACACTACTAAGGGCTGTTGGATGGCTCTCGAGAGACGATTTACTAACGAGAAAAGAGCACGCAGGCCCACCTATTGCAACACCAGAAGCACAATGCTTAAGAAAGTTTCACTATGAATACTCAATATACATAGGCAATGAAATGTCACCAGTTGAGATATACAAAGAAGCAAATAGATATATATATTCCCCATTGTGCATGCTTGATACAGATTTCATCTTCGCCACGAAAAGAAAAATATTCGAAATAAACGGTAACTGCCTCGTATCATCCATAAAGGTCGACACCAAGAAAACAGGCATCATAATAAGAATCTTCAATCCCCACAAATCTCTGGAAGATGTCTGTCTAAAACCGTTATTCCAGTTTAAGCAACTGAATATATTAAATTCTGCCGAAGTTTGCACAAACCCAAAAGAAAGAACAAGCTTGAAAAATGGAACTTTATCTATTAAACTCAAGCCACATGAGATAAAAACGATAGGATTTACACTATAAAGGGAGGATACCAATGTCACTTGACGAAGACATCAAAATCAAACTCAAAAAACTGGGTAAATTAGAGGTAATTATCGGCATACCCAGCTATAACAACTGTTCCACCATAGGAAATGTTATAAAGCAAGCTGCAAAAGGTATAAAAGGCAAAAAAGGAGCTATTTTGAATTCAGATGGTAGCTCAAGCGATGGAACACCCCAGGAAGTTAATAGAATAGCCAAAGAGTGCGAAATGCCAGTGATGTCCTTCCAATACAGGGGGATTTCAGGAAAGGGAAGCTCCATAAAGGCAATATTAGAAGCTGCCAGCACAACCGGAGCAGACGCCATAATACTGCTCGACAGTGACTTAAGAAACATCAAACCTTCATGGTCTAACGGTTTCTACAAAGCCATAGAGAGCGGTTATGATCTCATTACACCTTACTATATAAGACACAAATATGATGGCACTATAACCAATCACCTTGTATACCCATTGGTAAAAGGGATATACGGAATAGATATACGGCAGCCTATAGGTGGGGATTTTGGCATATCTGGTAGACTTGCAGAAAAACTTCTGGAAGTGCTGAATAGTAGTAGTAATGAGAGCATTCTAAGATTTGGCATAGATATATTCATCACACTCAGCGCAGTTGCAAACAGGTTCAAAGTTGCACAGCTGTCGCTTGGTGCAAAAATACACGACCCAAAAGACCCAGCACATTCACTCAAACCAATGTTCATACAGGTAGTACACACACTCTTCTCACTTATAGAAAAAGATACTCACTACTGGAAAAGTGTAAAAGAGCTCACCACCCCGCCTATACTTGGTAATAGCAAATATGAAGAACCTCCAGAAGTAAAAATAGATAGAGATGCTTTATTTAATGGTTTCTACGAAGGACTCAACAAATTTAAAGGATTCTACAACACCATTCTGGCAAAGGAATCCTCTGCAGGTCTATTCAGTCCTGAAATCACATCCGAAGCATGGGCAAATGTCTTATACGACTTTCTCCTATACTTCAAGAGGACAAAGGACAAACAAAAAGTTGTAGAGAGGCTACTACCTCTATACCTCGGAAGGACTCTCGCATTCGTCACAAACACAGAAAAACTATCAAATCTGGAAGCAGAAAATATCATACAGAGACAGGCAGAGATATTCTGGGAGAGAAGACAGAGATTCATCGAAAAGACATAAAAAAACGGGCACCAGAAAGTGGTACCCGTTGAAATCTATGTAAAGCCTACCTCCCGATGAAGTATCAAGAGGTAGGCACAAGCTTTCTTCGTTCAAGTTTGGGAGAGAGGTTCCCTCTTTGCACCTCCATAGTGGTATAAC
>JAGHAJ010000149.1 GCA_021161545.1 Synergistota bacterium
CCCACATACAGTATAAACGGATCCCTTAGCCCATACTTCTCCCTAAACCGCTCTCCATCACTCTCAAATTCCGTATCAACACCTTCGCCAACCAAGTAGGCCTTCTCTTCCGATATGTTATACAGCCTCTGAGCAAGCCTCTTTTCGGCTGGAGAGTGAAATATTAGTCCCCTTACTCTTCTAAACATGTCCTTAAACACCTTCATACAGGCATATGGCTCATCGTGCAAACACGGTATTATAAAAGACCTATCTGGTACCAACTGAGAGCCCCAATAAGTTGTTCCAAAAAGATATGGTATAAAGAAAAACACATACTCATCCCCATGTGTTTTTATATACCTGAAAAGCCGCTTGCTCCTGATACTTTCTCTGACAAATACCTCTTCATCTGAATCATATACAGGAAGGTTGTTCATCAACTTAAAGTTAACAGCATCAAAAAGTGGCTTATTCACTCTATCTGCACGGAATCTCCTCACAATGACCCCGTTATCCTCATATACACCTTCTCTGTAAAAATCCTCGTCCCACGGATAATCATGTCCCCTCACGCAGGTAGTCAAAACCTCGGTATGCATACCTGCCGCATTCAAGTTTTCAACCGTCCTTCTTACCTCACTCTCTGCACCACCCGTAGCATATTCCCCATACCACGGAACAACAAACGCAATTTTCACTCAGGCTTCCTCCCAACCACCGCATAACATCTATAACCAAAAAGCATCTCATTGAGCTTTCTTATATTGCCGTTGATTACCTTGCCCACCACACCATCTAAATCCACATGCCTCAAAGCATCTCCCTCTGAAAATGGAAGCATCGGTATAGCTTCTACATTAACAAATCCTAATTCCTTGAATACAATTACTAAGGCCTCTGGACTCACAGGTCTTAAAGCTACTATATCCTGCCAGAAATCCCTTAGCACGGAAACCGAATGTGGATTAAGTATCTCTACCACCACATAAGCACCGGGTTCCAGCACATCGTAAGAGCTTGCAAGAAACCTTCTCAACTCACCCGGTGTAAGCAACTCAGCCAGCACAGACGCAAATATACCACCAAGCAAGTCAGATGGAAGCTCAAATAGGTAATCCAGCACATCCCCCTCCCTGATATCAAACCCATTCGTATCTATACCCTCTAAGAGTTTTTTATCAGAAACAACACCATAAGCTTTTATGCCATTTTCCTGCATAAACTTCAAGAAAGCAACATCTCTACATGTAACATCAACGACATCCTTTCTGCCAGCAAAGTACTTCAGATACTTCTCAAATCTCCGTGTTTCTTGCCTCAAGAACGCAGGCTGAATACTCAAGGCTATAGGCCTCTCGTACACCCCCATTCGTTTCGCAACACCTTCTAATTTGTGCTCTATCCTCTTTATTTTCCCATCGATACCCACAAAACTTCTCTCAAACTTCCTGACCAGTGCATTCAAAACCTTCACCACGAGCGAGTTAAAATCCCTCTGCGTATCCACAACCTTGCACAGCCATGGTCTAACAAGGATTTTTACAATCTTTTTTTCAAGAAGCAAAAGTTTACCCTTAACGCCTCCATGTATGGTTGTTACTGTCTGGTCATCTAAATACCATGATGTATTAACCTTCTGAAGATAGTATTCCACTTCGTCAGGCATCTCAGTGTTTCTTAAAACCTCGTTAGCAATAGCATCAAGATCCTCCGTATAGATACCCTTCCTCTTTTTCTCTTCAACCCTCCTCTCTATTTCTTCCATTATCTTTTTTACATCCACTCCCACCAGCCACACCTCCATACTTACTCAAGGTAAATCTTACTAATAGCAACACCAAGCACCCTTGAATCCTCAAGCCCATAATCTGATGCCTTCCAGGGATTCTTTATCTTTACATCAAAATCCCTTATTTCCCCGCTAACCCAATCGGGAAGGCCAATTCCAACATCCACCCATCTGTCCTCTGAAAGCCTAAAACTACCTATGAATCTACCATCACAAAACACATCAGCCTCCGTAGGTGCATCCCCTATATCAGGCTTCCCACCTCTAAGAACAAATCTAAGCTTAGTATGTTCAGGTGAAACCCTCAAAACAAATTCAAATCTCTCCTTACTCCATTTAAAAGAAATACCCTCCCAATCTTCAAGCCCATAAACACCATACAACAAAAACTTGTCAACCTGCTCGCTACCCACATCTATAGAATCAGGTGCATCTGCATAAAACTCCCTGAGATAAGATATAAACTCATCAAAAGAGAGAGCCTTCCTGGAAGCATGTAGAGCTGCATCCACTCTCGCAACTCCTACAAACGAATAGTCAGGATCTGGCAAAACACTGAAAGATAAGAGGTTATCTCCCCAGAAGAATGTGCCAAAAAGGTGCACATCCAGAAGATGCACAGTAACACTTATAGTGTATAACCCAACCCCCACATTCATATCAAACTCATACTCCACAGTAATCTCCTCTCCCCTTTTCACTTCTCCAAAAAACTTTTTCAAATGGTAACTATTAGTCCCAAATACATTATTTCCAAATCTATCCCTTATACTGAAACCCACAGTCGGGTCTTTCACATCCTGCCAGAAAACAATGTGAGCCACCAGTCTAACTCTCTGACCTGTTGTAACGTTGTGCAGGACATCTCCATTCTCATCGAGCAATTTGACATCTTTCACAACGGCGTAAAAATTACCGGAACGATACGAATTTACACCACCCACGCACTTCTTTTCAATGATGAAATGCTCGTTTCTTATGGCTTTCTTGGCTATAAGTCCATTATAATGGTCAAGAACATCCATGGGATTCCCACGATCTATGATCCTCCCCTCATCCACCAGCACCGCTTCATCACACAACATCCTTACCGCTGCTGCATCATGGGAAACAAACAGTATTGTAATACCATTATCTTTAAGCTCTCTTATCTTTCGAACACACTTCTGCTGAAAATACGCATCACCTACAGCAAGCACCTCATCTATTATTAGTATTTCAGGGTCTATATTTATAGCCATGGAAAAGCCAAGCCTAACATACATACCAGAAGAATATGTCCTTAAAGGTCTATCTATAAACTCTCCAAGCTCCGAGAATGCAACAATTTCTGGTAACCTCTCTTCAAGCTCTTCTCTGGATAGTCCAAGCATCCTTCCGTTTAGCAAGACATTCTTTCTGCCTGTAAGCTCAGGATGGAAACCTATACCAAGCTCCAGAAGGGCAGACACTCTCCCATTGACTTCTACGCTCCCAGTGGTAGGAGCGGTTATACCACTTATGATACTCAAAAGCGTAGATTTTCCTGCTCCATTCTGCCCAACAACACCTAGCATGGTTCCCTTCTCTACCTCAAGGTTTATATCCTTCAATGCCCAAAACTCTTTATACCTCTTTCTCCTACCGAGAGAAACCCAGTCCTTCAGCCTGTCCAGAGAAGATCTATAGACACGATACATCTTAGACACATTTGAAAGCTCAACGGCTACATCTGACATCAATCCACCACCTTACAGTTCATCCGCTATATCCCTTCCAAGATTCCTGAATATCCACGCACCAATGAAGAGGAAAAGTACCGTTATCCCCAGGAAAATCAAAGCATAAGAAAACTGCGGCACCTTACCCCTAAAAACCGCGTTGTGATACATCTCTATCATGTAGAACATAGGATTAAGCCTTAACACTATTCCAAGTTTATGAGGTATGATCGTAATAGGGTAAACTATCGGTGTCATCCAGAACCAGAACTGAAAGATTACATTCACCACCTGAGAAACATCCTTTATATATACATTTATAACCGATGTTCCCATTGTAAGAGCAAAGGCAAACAACTGCTGCAGAAACATAAGGGGGATTATAAACAAGTAACTTATGGTGATAGGATGCCCCACAATAAGGACAAATGCCAAAAAGAGACAGAAAGAAATAGCAAATACTACCATGCTGGATATGTTCGTAAAAGCAAGCAAAACCTCTCTTGGAAAGGATATTTTTTTTATGATATTCGCATTCTCCACGAACACATTTGTCCCCCTTATGACCGCTTCCTGAAACGCCATCCACGAAAATATACCAGAACAGAGATATATACTGTAGCCGTAAATATCATTCACGCCCGGGAGCTTCGCCCTCATAATCTGTGAAAATATGACTGTGTATATCACTATCATTGCAAGCGGATTTATCACATTCCATAAGATACCCATCATAGACCCGGCATACCTATTTCTCAAATCCCTCGAGACAAGATTCAGCACAAGCTCCCTGTTTTTCCATATAATAGAAAACATATACTACCTCCTTCATGTCACACACAAGATTATATCAGAGGGTTCAAATCCACAAGAGCTCTAACCCTTCTCTCTTATCACCTTTATGCGGTCAAACCACAACTCTGTATTACCATAAAAGTACATCCTGAATTGCAATACCCTTTCTGACTTCAGGGTAAAAGGGAGTGGAAATTCCTCGTGTTTCATAGCCTTCTTGAAATCTACTCCACGAATGAGTTTCTTCAGCCTCTTACTACCATCATAAACCTCAATAGTACACACCTTACTTTCAACCTTGTTTTTCACCTTTAACCTGAAGAGCGCCACATATTTACCTGGAGGATATAGCCTGTATGGCCCACAAGTCGGGTATATATCGTGGTCCCATGTCGGAGTCAGATGAATAGCCCTCCTATTGGAAGCCTCGCTATCATAAACCATAACCCCTGCTCTGTGGAATAATCTCTCTGCCTCTATGTTCCCAAGTAGCGGGTCTTTCTGAGAAGCAGACACTATATACCGGTAATCTACCCAGAGATCTGCTCTCTTAGTGAAAAGCACCCTAAACTCAAGATTTCTGGGCTCAGGTAGGTCCAGGGTAGTAGAAAATGTCTGATACATAAGGCTCTTTCTAAAATCCGTTCCTTTGAGTTTCCGTTCATACAAAACGGTTTTACCCTTATCAGTGACTATGTCTATAATCGCCACAGTATCTTTTATAGTATTGTCCTTTACCTTTAATCTGAAGGAGACCTTATACTTCCCAGCAGGCATGGAGACATAAGGGCCAAAGACTATATGGCCCATCGAGGTATGTGCTTTGCTACCATAAACTGCTTTACCACAGGAAGCGCCTTTATCCTCAACAACCCTGCCAGCCCTCCTCGGGGAGTATTCCGCTTCATAGCATCTACCTATTATACTGCTGATCTTTATACTTTTCTGTTTAGCAGGCTTTGAAAGCACCTCAAACAGCCACATGTTATCGTCATAACCGACGAACCTGAGATATGGAGAGTTTCTAAACCTTCTCACCGTAAAATAGACAGGATAAGGGCTGACCCTCATCGGGAATGCATCTGCGTGCACAACAAGATACTTTACATCAAGTTTCCTCAACAGCTCGTACTGTTGTTTTTTCAACCTACCCATGTTCAGGCACTCAAGTGGCTTAAACACATCGTAAAAGTAGTGATTTGAAACAACTGGGCAATATCCATTTATCATCTTTGCACGCGTGAGTGTCACATCATACATGTAAACAGAAGATATACTACTATCTCCAGGCCAGAACGATATCTCAAGCATCCGTCTATTACCTATGGTATCTCTTATCAGTTTATGTATCCTGTTTGGGCCCGGAAGATATGTCATAGCAACGGGGTAAGGAGGAAAGTAATCAAAGAGTATCAGTCCTATGAGTGCAGTGCCAACCACAAGAGAAAGCCTTCTACTCCCAATCCGTTGAGCAACAAACTCTTTTATTTCTCTGAATCCAAATGCCGCAAGGACCGAAATGGCAAAAAAGGCATCAAATATCATCTTTCCCGGGGACCTCGACATCTTAAAGTAAGGAACAAACTTATAGCAGGCTTTATACAGAGGAAACCACTTTAGAGTGGGTCCAAGCGAGAGTATCACGAAAACCACTCCTATAAATAAGAACATCAAAGCTAAATAAGTGTCCCTGTCCCTTTTACGCCACACTCCGAGAGACAAAAAAGACAGCGGTAAAACAACCGCACCTATGTAGATATATCTCTCATAGAACCTCTGTACCCTTATAAACAGGTCCTGCCAGTGAGGGGAATACAATAATATTTCTCTGAAGCTCCTTCCACCGTGTATCCTTGTCCCCACAAATGCACTTTTACTGGATATGTATATATAAAGCACAACTCCACCCAGGATCAAGATAAACGGCAAAAAAGACCTTACCACAAGTTTCACATCTCTATCAAGGATAAGAGAAATAAGTGCTCTCAACGGCAAATACAATCCCAATAGAAGAACTATATAGTAAAGCAACTGGCCCTCCATAAAGTAGAGCGTGGATAAAAGCAAACCCGCCAATAAAGAATAAAACCACTTCCTTCTAAGAAAGGCAAGCTCCAGATAGTAAATAACCATCGGAAAGTAAAACAGCAAAAATCCAGACAATTGACCACCAAATATCTTTGCTCTATGGTAAGGAAAGAATGTAAAAATCACAGCACCAACAAAGGC
>JAGHAJ010000231.1 GCA_021161545.1 Synergistota bacterium
ACGCTACCCAAAGCATAGATTCCATCATGACAAAGAGAATATTCGGTGATGCTGGAAACCGTGTGGTGATTGAAGAAATGCTGTATGGACAGGAGGTTTCCCTGCTTGCAATTGTATCTGGCAACAAAATTCTACCGTTAATTCCAGCGCAGGACCACAAACAGATATTCAATGGGGACAATGGACCCAACACGGGTGGAATGGGTGCATATGCACCGTGTCCTATAGCAGACAAATCCCTAATCGAAGAAGTCAAAAACAGAGTGTTTATACCGCTAATCAGGGGATTAAAAGAAGAAGGAATAGAATACAAAGGCATCATCTATGCAGGGCTCATGATAGATAAAGAAAAAAACTTCAACGTACTGGAATTTAATGTGAGATTCGGAGACCCTGAAACACAGGCAATAATGCTCCTCATGAAAAGTGATTTATTAGAGCTCATAGAGGAGTGTATAAATGGAAACCTAAGGGATAGTATTCAGTGGCATGAAGGATTTGCAACGGATGTCGTCATATCAGCGGAGGGTTATCCTGGAAAGTATCGCAAAGGGGATATAATAGAGATAGATGAAGAGTGGTTCAATGAGCAGAATGCCCTGGAGATATTTTTCAGCGGAGTAAAAGAAAAAGATGGAGCACTACTCACCAATGGGGGCAGAGTGCTATCCATCGCTGCAATGGGAAAAGACCTTATATCGTCCATAAACCGGGCATACGAGGGTATCAAGCATGTAAGATTCAAAGGCATGCACTTTAGAAAAGACATAGGCAGAAAGGGGTTGATGTAATTGGCAGATGTAGCAATTATATTGGGAAGCAAATCAGACCTACCATTAGTAGAATCCGCCCAACCAATAATGCAAAGATTCTCGCTCGAATACGACATAAAGATAATATCTGCACATAGAAACCTTAAAAAGCTTATGGAATACATTAGCACAATTGAAGAGTCGGGAATAAAAGTAGTCATAGCAGTTGCAGGGTTAGCAGCCCATCTTCCAGGAGTGGTAGCTGCACTAACAACAATCCCTGTAATAGGTGTCCCTGTAGCAGCAGAGCCACTCAAAGGGATTGACTCTCTGCTCTCCATTGTTCAGATGCCAACAGGCATTCCAGTAGCCACAGTGACAGTGGGAAGCTCTAGCATAAAAAACGCCATAATCCTTGCAGCAGAGATTATATCACTATCAAACAAAAAAATAAAAGAAGAGCTCAAAGAGTACAGAGAATCCTTAAGGAGTGTCTAAGACCGGTGGATTAGCACTCCTTAACTCCATTGCATCTTTCGTGAGCTTTATGCTCTTTAACATCATAGGTATAGGAAAATCTTTGAGGTCAAGAAGTGGATTCATGTTCCTTATTATCTTTTCTGTTGTCTTTTTGTCCAATTTTAGTCCACCAGCAAACATGGAGTAATCAGTAAGAATCACTCTGCTACCTTCCACCTTCAACCTGCTTTTGAGCTCAACAAGCATGCCAAACTTAAATATCAGGCTGTATCTATACACCGCCGCTATCACAATATACGGTGGTTTAAACTTCACCTTCCCACCAGAAAAATGCGGATCGTGCACCTTCTTCTCTACAATATTCAAAAACTTGTTTATATCATCTCTCCTTACCCTTGCATAAAACCTTATATCCTTAGCCGCATATACCCTAAGCCTGTTCTTTTTCCAACCCTCTACATCACTGACTCGGACATCAATTGCTTCAACAACAAGTCTATCAACACAAAGCCCCTCCACATTCGCACCCCTCGTATCTATACGAAGGTAACCTAAAACTACATTCTTCTTCTCCTTTTTTACATTTCTTACCACAACACTAAGGCCTCGGGGAGAGAAACTGCGGATAAGGTAATCATACAATTCCGAAGAGAATGTCGCAGCATATACATGCGGAACTACAGAGACCACAAGGAACAAAAGAGTAGCAAAAAATATTCTACTACTCATCGATCCTGTAATTTGGAGCTTCCTTGGTAACAATAACATCGTGTGGATGGCTCTCTTTCAACCCCGCTGGTGTAATAGCAATAAACCTTGCATTCTTCTGAAGCTCAGGTATGTTTCTTGCACCACAGTACCCCATACCAGACCTAAGGCCACCCGTAAGCTGGTACACAACAGCAGACAGACTTCCCTTATACGGTACCCTACCTTCTATTCCCTCAGGCACCAGCTTATCAGATTCCTTTTCTCCCTGGAAATATCTATCCTTGCTACCCTCTTTCATAGCTCCGAGCGAACCCATGCCCCTGTAGGTCTTAAAACTCCTACCTTTATATATCACTATCTCACCAGGGCTTTCCTCCGTGCCTGCAAACAGGCTCCCTATCATCACGCTATCAGCACCTGCAGCTATCGCCTTGGTAATATCGCCAGAGTACTTTATGCCACCATCCCCTATCACTGGAATCCCCTTGGCATGCGCCTCCTTAGAGGCCTCTATAATGGCAGTAAGCTGAGGAACACCAACTCCAGCAATAACCCTCGTTGTGCATATAGAACCAGGCCCCACACCCACCTTAACTGCATCAACTCCAGCTTCCACAAGGTCTCTTGCCCCTTCTGAAGTCGCAACATTACCCGCTATAAGCTGAACATCCCTATACTTCTTTTTTATCTCTTTAACAGCATTGATAACATTCTCAGAGTGTCCATGCGCAGTATCAACCACCACTACATCCACCTTAGCTGCGATCAGTAATTCAAGTCTCTCCCACATATCCTTACCCACGCCAATAGCAGCCCCTACTCTCAGTCTACCAACCTCATCCTTGCATGAATTAGGATACTGTCTTACCTTCTCTATGTCCTTTATAGTTATAAGTCCCTTCAGTCTAAAGTCTTCATCCACAAGGGGAAGCTTTTCTATCTTATACTTTGCCATTATGTCCCTTGCCTCTTTCAGAGAGGTACCAACAGGTGCAGTAATAAGATTATCCTTGGTCATGACATTCTCCACTGGCTGGTCAAAGTTTTCAATAAATCTTATATCCCTATTGGTAACTATACCCACAAGTCTGCCATCCTTCTCAACTATCGGCATACCAGATATGTGGTAGTTATCCATAATCTCGACTGCCTCTTTGAGCATACTATCTGGATACAGATAAAACGGGTCAGTAATGACACCACTTTCGGAGCGTTTAACCCTATCTACCTGCTTCGCCTGTTTTTCTGGCGGCATATTCTTGTGTATGATGCCTATTCCTCCCTCTCTGGCAAGTGCTATAGCCAATCTATACTCAGTCACCGTGTCCATAGCCGCACTTACAATAGGTATATTGAG
>JAGHAJ010000269.1 GCA_021161545.1 Synergistota bacterium
GACTGGTCTGCCTTTATTTTCGCTCCTTTAAGACCGTCAAATTCCACCCTCACACCTCTTTTCTCAGCTATATCTGAAAACTCCTCTATCACACCCTCTATCATCTCAGATATATCAACTTCCTCAAGCTCCAGTTTATAACTCTTCTCATCAGCTTTGCTCAGCATGAGGAGTTGGGATATCAAATGTGCCATTCGATTACTCTCCCTCAATATCACACCAAGCGAAGATTTATACTCTTCAATATCCTTACTACCCGAAAGCGCTTCTTCTGCAGTAGCAGATATAATAGTAACAGGTGTTCTAAGCTCATGGGATGCATCCGATGTAAACTGACGTTCCTTTTTAAATGCATCTTCCAACCTATCCAACATCTCATTAAAAGTCGTAGCCAATCTTCCTATTTCATCATCGCTATTGGTCACCTGAATTCTTTTTGAGAGATCATCCCTACCTATTGCTCTTGTTGTAGCTATTATGTTATCTATGGGAGATAGGGCTCTATTCGCGAGAAATAGCCCTCCAGCAATAGCTATAAGCAGTATTATAGGTATTGCAATAAACATTACTGTTTTTAAATTCTCCATAGGTCTATTCATCAGCTTAAGAGGTCGAGCACACCTTACCCTTGCAACTACTGCATCATGTTGCCTCTTTACTACATCATAAACAAGCCACCTTTCAGATCTTACCTTGATCCTTCTTATAGCTCCGTATCTGGGAAAGAGCTTTAAAAGTTCTGATGGCATACCACTTGTAGCAACAATACCCCCATACATGTCAAACACAGCAACAAGTGTTCCAGAATTTACTATTCTATACAACTCACGAAAACCTTCAAAACGTATACTACTTTTCGTTATACTAATCATGGCAGAAACTTGGGCTGCGTGAGCCTTCAAGAGACTTCTTTCACCCTGAAACATAAGATTTGACATATACACATACACAAAAGAGGAAAAGACTCCCAGTAAAAGCAAAAGCATACCTGTATACCACACTACAAGTTTGAAACGAATCGTCATCTTCATGGCTGTTCCCTTATTGTATACCCTATACCTCTCACAGTATGAATAAGCTTTTTCTCAAAACCATCGTCTATTTTTCGCCTCAGGTATCTTATGTATACCTCTACTATATTGGAGCTATACTCAAAATCATAATTCCACACATGGTCAAGAATCTGAAGTTTAGTGAGGACCTGCCCTTTATTTCTCATGAGGTACTCCAATATAGCATATTCCTTAGCTGTAAGCTCTATAACTCTTCCACCTCTCATAACGACCTTCTTGCTCGTATCCAGCACAAGGTCTCCCACGCGTAAAACTGTCTCTCTGTTCTCAGTAGTCCGCCTGAGAAGCGCTCTAACCCTTGCCAGAAGTTCATCAAAGGAAAACGGCTTAGTTAAATAATCATCTGCACCCATATCCAATCCTTTTACCTTTACACTCACATCTCCTATTGCAGTCAATATAAGGACAGGTGTAGCCTTGCCTTCATCGCGAAGCCTTTTTAGAAAAGTCATACCATCCATTACAGGAATCATAAGGTCTAATATTATACAATCATATTCAATCATCTCTACCAAAGACATTGCACTCTCTCCATCTGTCGCAGAATCAACAGCATAACCCTCCTCCTGAAGCCTTTTAGCAATAGCCTTCAAAAGAGAAGGTTCATCTTCAACAACTAATATCCTTATCTTAATCACCTCCTCCAAAAAGATTCTAACACATGCCATGTTACTCTAAAAGAATTAAAGCAAGATTAAAAATCCTTAATGAGATTTTAACGCTCCTTTAAGGTTATGATATTATAATGGCAGATACAGAAAAAATCAGGAGGTGGTTTTAGATGTTTAAAAAGTTCAAAGCAACAACAATGATAGTGGTGCTGGTGGTGTTAACAAGCATTGCGGCGTATATGCCGGTATCCATAGCTGCAACCAATCCACTAAACCCATTCGTAGAAATAGTAAAGAAAGCAAGCCCTGCAGTGGTCAACATTGACACGCTCAGCTATGTAAAGCAAACTCTACCACCATTTTGGGACGATCCATTCTTCAGGCAATTCTTTGGAAACATACCACACAACAGAGTCGTGCCAATGAGAGGCAAGGGATCTGGGTTCATAATTTCACCAAATGGCTATATTCTAACAAACAACCATGTCGTAAGAAACGCAAAGGAGATTATAGTAACTTTGAGCAATGGAAAAAGACACAAGGCAAGAGTTATAGGCACAGACCCAACCGCAGACATTGCAGTAATCAAAATTAAAGCAAAGAATCTGCCAACACTTCCTCTCGGAGATTCAGACAAACTACAGGTCGGAGAATGGGTTATAACCATAGGAAATCCCTATGGTCTCTCTCACACCGTAACAGTAGGAGTAGTAAGTGCACTGGGTAGAACTATTCGAGAAGAAGGGGGATACTTTGGTAACTTCATACAAACTGACGCTGCAATAAACCCCGGAAATAGTGGTGGTCCATTACTGAACATAAAAGGAGAAGTTATAGGAATCAACACTGCCATAATTCCCTATGCACAAGGAATAGGATTTGCAATACCAATAAACACAGCAAAGAAAATCATGAATGACTTAATTAAGTATGGCAAAGTGGAGAGGGGATGGTTGGGCGTATGGATACAACAACTTTCACCATCCCTTATCAAGGCATTCAAGCTACCCAAAAACACAAAAGGTGTGCTCATCGCAGATGTCATGCCAGGTAGCCCCGCAGAAAAGGCAGGTATTAAAAGAGGGGACATTATAACAAAAGTAAATGATAAGACAGTAGAATCACCCGGGCAACTTCAAGTAGCCATAAGATCACACAAGGCGGGAGAAACCGTAAAGATAACACTCCTCAGACACAGAAAGAGCCTTAGTATAACCGTAAAATTGGGAAGCATACCTCAAAAGGTAGGCATGATACAAAGAAAAATCAGAAGAGCAAGACTCGGATTCACGGTAACAAATGTAACACCTCAGAGAGCAAAAAAATTAGGGTTACCAAAACCTGAAGGTGTAATCGTAACAAGTGTAAAACCAAACTCCCAAGCACAAGCAGCAGGATTAAGAGTAAACGATGTAATACTACAAGCAAACGGTGAAAAGATAGGAAATTTAACAGATTGGGGCAGATTTGTCTCCAAGCTTAAAAAGGGAGATAGCGTAATTCTTGTAGTCTACAGATTTAGCCATACATTCTTCATGATAATAAAAGTAGAGTAAGGAGGAAGAGGGCATCTACCCTCTTCCTCCTTCTCTTAAAAATCCCTCCAAATACATTATTTTAATAGTTGGGGATAGTGTGTATATAGGGTAAAGAAATATTTACCCAAGTATTGATATTTTATAAAATGGTGCTATAATAAAGTTGTAAACCAAAAGTAAAATGGAGGTGAAAAGTATGAGAAAGAGAGGAACAGCTTTATTGTTGATGCTGGTGCTACTGGGCGGAAGTAGCATAGCATATGCTCAGAACTTGCCACCGCTGATTCTCCAGGGAAGTCAGACACCACCTCCTTCGGGAGGAAATCCACCACCCCCATCACCAGCACCTGGGACAAATCCACCGCCAGAGCCAAATCAGCCACCAGTATCTACAAACATGCCACAAAATCTCTTAGCAAACATACCAAGAGCAGTGCAAACAGCTGAAATCGTGCTAAAATATATACACCCAGGAAAAGTATGGCTGGTGAGAGGTCCACAGGGAGAAACCGTCCTAAAGGGTGCAATCCTATACCAAGGAGTAGCATTAGATACTATAAGGTTTGACCCCATGACCGGAAACACCATCCCTTGTGGATACAATCCCAGGGTACCCAATGCATCTGTATCTATCGAGTTAGTAAAAAGAAAACTCTGTGAGGTAATCAAAGGATTAAAAATCGCCCCCGGAGTGGAGTATAGGGAACCAGAAGCATGTATGATCATACCTATTATCCATGAATTTAAGATTGTCGCACATATCAAAATATACCAAGACGGAATTCATGTGGTACCTGACTACATAGTCACACAGGAAATGAATGCTTATGGCAAGTAAAGAAAATAGTCGATGGGTGATTATCCACCCATCGACCTCAACACTTCTTTATCAACTTTAACCTCAAAGTCATTCGTTGCATAGTACTTTCTTACTATTATCCTCTTACTATCAAATTCTACCCTATAAGAAAGAAAACCCATATTTACCAGTTTCTTAATGTGCGCTATCAATAATGGTTTAGATATTCCCAACATCTCTCTGAGCTGTTTCGTAGTCTTTTCTTCTTCCAAGCACAATATTAATATCTTTAACCTTATGGGATGAGCTAAAACCTGCAATGCCTCAGAGAGTCTATGCACAAGTTTTTCTTCCAAGATCGCACTCATTCCTCATTCCTTCAATTCTTCTTTTAGCTCTTCTATTTCTTTTCTGAGTTTTTCTATCTCCTCAATCATCTGGTTAATAGCTCCTTCAAGCTCCTTATTTGGGAGAGTAGAGGCTGCAAAACCAGAAACCCGTGGATACAAAAATTTAAACAACATAACAACAACACCAAGAATTACAACTACCATAAATATACCAAATATCCACTCAAATACACCAGGCGGCAAAGGTGGCACCCAAATCACCTCCAGTCAATTATATTAGGTAAATAATATTTTACCCTATAAATTCACTTTTGTCAACTCTATAAAACCCACCTCATTCATACCAACAGCTATCCGTGTACCCATCCCCACTTCTACTCCACTTTAAATCACCATCCCTCCCTGTTACATCAGCTTTATCACTAGACTATATCTATACTCCATCTGCAAGTAACTGGTATTTCAACACTTGACTAATCTCTCTACAGATAATATAATAAAAGTGCGCCGGGATGGTGGAATCTGGTAGACACGCACGTTTGAGGGGCGTGTGGGGTGACCCGTGCGGGTTCAAATCCCGCTCCCGGCACCATCTTACAAGGAGGTCTTCCTTGCACATAGGGATTATTGGGGGTTCAGTTTGTTCACCAACGCTACGTGACGATGCATATACTATCGGTTATCTAATAGGAAGAAAAGGACATACATTAGTCTGTCCTTTTCTTCCTATTAGATAACCGATAGTATATGCATCGTCACGTAGCGTTGGTGAACAAACTGAACCCCCA
>JAGHAJ010000010.1 GCA_021161545.1 Synergistota bacterium
CAGAAACTCCCCCTTTCCTAATCTTTGTCAATTATTTTATATACTTTATCATAAGGCTTTAGCAAAGTGAAGTCCAAACAGAGTTTGAACACCAAATTAAGACTTGAATCTATTAAATGGTTAAATTATAATAAATACCGCCAATCTCAAAGGGGTGAAGAAATGAAGAAAAGAGGATTTACACTTATAGAACTTATGATTGTAGTGAGCATCATTGGAGTTTTATCTGCTATAGTCGTTCCAAAACTCATGCAGAGGACACAAGAAGCAAAGGTAACTGCTGCAATGATGCAGATAAAGAACTTTAAGACGGCACTTGAGATGTTTTACCTCGACAATGGATTCTACCCCTCTACAGAGCAAGGGTTACAAGCATTGGTCAAGAAACCAACAACTGGGAGAGAGCCAAAACACTATAGAACTGGGGGATACATAGAAAAGATTCCACGTGATCCATGGGGTAACCCATACATATACAGATGCCCCGGTGAGCATGGAGCATACGACATAATCTCCTACGGTGCAGATGGAGAACCTGGAGGAGAGGGAGCAGATAAAGATATTACATCATGGTAAAGAAAACTTCCTTACTTTGTTTGTTAATCTCCCTATTCCCTCTATCTCTATGGTAACTATATCTCCCACCCGCAAAGGTCCAACACCGGCAGGCGTGCCTGTGGCAATGACATCACCCGGATAGAGAGTCATAACGGAAGAGACAAACTCTAATATATAAGGTATATCAAATATAAGAAAAGATGTCCTACTATCCTGTTTGACATCATCATTCACATAAGACCTTATAAAAAGGTCTGAAGGGTCTATGTCAGTCACTATATATGGGCCTATAGGGGCAAAGGTATCAAAGGACTTTGCCCTTGTCCATTGGCCATCCTTGCTCTGGAGATCTCTTGCAGTAACATCATTGAAACACGTATACCCCAGAATGAAACTCCACGCCTCCTCCTTCTTCACCCATCTCGCTGTCTTACCGATAACAACGCCTAATTCTGCCTCATAGTCCACCCTCGACGATTGTGAGGGATATATTATCTGCTCACCAGGCCCAATTACGGCAGAAGACGGTTTCATAAACAAAAGGGGTTCATCCGGAAGTCTCTCAGACATCTCAACAGAATGGTCTCTGTAGTTAAGCCCAAGAGCCACTATCTTCGTGGGCACAACAGGCGCAAGCAGCTTTACATCATTGATGTTAAAGCATTCCTCTACAGTACTTTCCACAAAATGAAGCTTACCTAAAAATTCTTCCCAGTCAGAAGAAACAACACAAATGTCATTCCCTCGCACAACTCCCCAAAACTTCTTACCATCAACTTCAAATCTTCCAATACGCACACCCTTCCCCCTCCAACAGGATGAGAGCAATTATACCACAAACAAGGAGCAAACCAAAGGTAGTACCGCAACCACTCTGCTTCTTCTCCACTGCGATTACAAACACTCCAAACTACTTTGCGCAGCAGCTACGGAGAAACAGCAAAGGGGTAAGCTACTTATTTAAGTAAAAATAAACCGAAATTTGAGATATACTCCACCAAACTATCTATACTATCCACCACAGTAACACCTTCCATCTTCAACAACAGGAGTATATTCTCATAGTCTACCTTACGCCTATAAAGCGTAATCTCCCTGCCGTTAGGAGCATCCGAAATCATAACCTCATTGATATCACTTGGAAGCACCACAACAGGAATCTTTGCCTTTCCAGCTTGAGAAAATATAGTAGTAACAAGCGTATCAGCTATACCATATACCATCTTCGCAACGGTATTAGACGTTGCAGGTGCTACTATCAAGAGGTGGTAATAACCAATAGAAAACCTTCCGCTTATCGGATATCCCCCACCTCTATCATAAAAGATATGAGATACATTCCCCTTCTCAAGAAAGCCTGGGTTATACATCTTCAGCACCTCTTCACCTGCTTTAGACAAAAAGAGGTCCACGCTCTTCTCTGGAAGTTTACAAAGGAGAGATGCAACTTCAGGCATAAACGCACCCGAACCTGTCATAGCCCAAGCAACACTAACCCTCTTCTCCATAAAGATACCCCCATCTCAGCTCCTTATCCTGAACATAGTTTTTACTCAGAATAAGCGAAATCTTCGCCTTTTGAAGCTCTCTACCCAGATAAAATGCGTGGCTCGGTTCAACGATATCCATTCCCTTAAAGATAATCTGAATGTCCGTGCCCACAATAAACTTCTCTCTATTAAAGACACATATCTTACCATCCACAGAGACAAATATCCTCCAATTTTTGTCTCTTATCTCCTGTTGCATGCTCCTGAGCTCGTCTATGGTAAATCTACTGAAGGGTGGGTCTTTCAGTGAAACCAAAAGCGTGCTAACATTCTTAGGTGGCAGTTTCTCTACAAAAGAATGATAAGAGATCCTCCTTGCTATATCTACCTCACGCACACTACCTCTTGCCCAATTAACAACCTCGGTAGTGAGGACATACTTTACTCCAAGCTCCTGGGCAATGCTCACAAGTGCCATGTTCAATCCGGTGCTATCACCATCGGTAAGCTCAGTAAGATTACCGATACCCATGAGTATTTCCACATCTGGGAACAATCTTCTCGCACGATGATATCTAAGTATAGAGTCAACAAATCCCACATTAAAAGGAGATATCACAGGGTCCACAATGAATCTTTTATTACCCCTTATAGACCTGAAAAGCTCAACATTTTTTACTAATGAATCCATTTTTAGCTCAC
>JAGHAJ010000016.1 GCA_021161545.1 Synergistota bacterium
GGTATATCCACCCCTAAAACATTTTTACCATCCTTTCCTGCCTTGGATGGGATCTTAACTGCCAGAAGTTGCCCCTTTGTTACATTATCTACTATATTAAGCGTACGCATGTCTACTTTACCGCCTTCAAGATCGACAGGTTTCGGCTTCTTAAACGCATTAAACTTATATTCCACATAGCCATCTTCACCCTTCTCTGGTGGAATACCCTTCGCAACCAGAACACTTTCACCGTATCTCTTCTCCTTAACCACTGACGTCACTACACTCTCATCTATTCCAAACTTCACCCCTGCTTCTTCAAGCGCTACCTTAACATCCTCCACAGATACATCCTTACCATTTATAGGTGGAAGAAGTCTCACAAATGCCTCCATCTTATCCGGAGATATCTCCACTTCCACACTTCCATCTCTCTGCAACTCCGGCTTCCATTCGCAAATCTTTAGGGGTTTACCATCGCATCTCGCCAAAACTCCCACAAGCACATTACGATCATACTCCTTAATACCAATATCCTCAAGCACATAGAATAAATCCTTTATACTTATAGCACTTTTTGCATCTGGGTATAACGTTAGGTAGACCCCATTTTCTCTCACATCCAGCTCCAATATTCTACCCATTTACCTACCTCCATTTCACTTTCGGATAACTTTACCTTCCGCTTTAAAAGATTCTCTTAACCTCTGTGCAAACCTTGCTCTCAACTTCATTATTGCTCTACTACACAGCTGAGAAGCCCTCGATTCTGAAACACCAAGCACCTCACCAACCTCTTTCATTGTTAGTTCCTCATAGTAGTATAATGCTATTACTTGCCTTTCCCTTTCAGAAAGATTCAATATCTCTTCTTTCAGTATCCTTTCCATATCCCCTTTTTCTACAGCTTCATAAGGAGAAACTGCCGCTTCATCGGGTAGAATATCCTTACCTTCCATCTTATGCTCATCGATTCCAAACATCTCATCCAAAGAGAGCAAAGAAACTCGCTGAGAATCCATCAGCCATTTCCTCGTCTCACCTACCGAAATTCCAAGATACTCTGCCAACTCCTCGTCTGTAGGGTCTCTTCCCAGTTTATCTTCAAGTTTTACCGAAGCATCTGCCACTTTTCTCACTCTGTCACGGGCCGCACGGGGCACCCAATCATCCTTCCTTAAACCATCTATTATTGCCCCCCATATCCGCCTCCTTGCATAGGCCGAAAACTCATTACCTCTATAAGGGTTAAATTTCTCAACTGCATCTAACAACCCTATAATACCATAACTAAGCAAATCATCGAAATCTATATTCTTAAGCATACTTCCTCCCACCCTACCAGCAACCTGTTTCACTAATGGGGTATACCTTAGTATTATTTCTTCTCTTGCCTTTCCATCATCATCCTCTTTATACCTTTTCCACAAAGAAAGTTCATATTCATCCATGAACAACCTTCTCCCACCGTACTATTTTCCAAGAACATAAAACAACACTATAACAACAATTAATACAAGAACTACCAATATGGCAATATTCACAAGATAGCTGTAGTCCTTAGGTAGCTTTACTTTAGTACTTTCCTCTCTGTAAACGCGTATCTTCAAAGCCTCATCCATAAGGAACCTTCCCAATATACCTTTACCTATTTCCACGTATACTTCTCTCCTACCAGTCTGTGTAGCTGTTATCTTCCTAACTGGCACTACAATAACAGGGTTACCATCCTCATCAACAGGATTATTGGGGAAAAATTGTTTCATTACCGTTCCAAGTGGTGTATTGTCCACTAATCTCACAAAAACTCGATCTCCAGGTTGAAGGTCATCAATAGATACCCCCCCAACCGGCTCTATAACTGGCATACATGACAGAAAGAGTTCTCCTGTATCCTTTTTCACTTCTGTCTCAGATTTTTTCTCTTCCCTTTTCTCTGAAGGTTGCTCTGTGGACCTCTTCAGCTCCTCTGCACTTACAAGCTGCACTCCAAGCTCCACGACGACCTCTTCTTCCGTACTCTTCCTTATGCTATCGGAAAAAAACTCCTTTATATATGTGCACTCCTTTTCCCTTGCACACTTATAAAATCTATTCACAAGAGAAGGAGAAAGCGTTTTCCACAGGTAATTATTAAACCTCCCCTCAAGACCATATTCGGGAATTAACTCTCCACGGAGAAAATCTATTGTCTTACAGAAAGATTGCCAATCTGCATCTACAGAAACGGTATCCTTTGAAACCGCATCGTACGTAGCAAACGTATTTATTTTCTTAACCTCTCCAGTAACACCATTAGCAAGAACAAACAGAAGAAAATTAATTTTGACAGAACGCCTACCCTGTGCCCAAACTTTTATTGCTATATAGTTTCTTGCTATACGACTAACAAGATCTATAGCCGCATTAACATCCCCACCCGTTGCTGTTAACGCCTTAACTGCATCTTCAGTAGTACAGCTTGTTGCATCAATCACTACGAACACCTTTGTGTCATCCACCACAGTATCTCACCTACCCACCCTTAGACATCTCTTCTAACACTTTAGCTACCTCCTCTGGATGCTTCTCTGCATATTCCATTACCATCTCTTCTGAGGGCGCTCTTTCTCCCTCCTCAAGTTTGCTTTCCCCTTTCTCTTCCTTTTTCTGCAGCACATCCCTAATTACACCTACTGAATCTGCTCCATCCAACATGTCTAACCTCACACCCTTTTCACCCATCCATATATCAAGTATCCTACTACCTCTAAGAATAAATACGACTAAAGCACCAAC
>JAGHAJ010000268.1 GCA_021161545.1 Synergistota bacterium
CCAAGAGTAATCTTAAACGGATAACACGCATACTCGGGTGCATATCTCACACCAAGGTCCATTGTTCGTTTTGATAAAGGTGGCGGATAGACCACCTCAAATCCGAGTGTATCATAAACCGCCTTAAATCCGTAAAAACTCACACCCATCCTTGGAAGGACAAGTCTCACTCATACTCGCCTCCTTCTATTACCCTATCAAATATATCATCCACATGCCTCATATAGTAATGCACATCAAACACGGGATCCACATCAAAACTAACCTTGTCTTTCAGTGCCTCTTTGAAGCTTACCCCCTTATTCTCCACATCAAAAGCTGCTGATTGAACTATTCTGTAAGCATCCGCCCTTTCCATACCTCTATTTATAAGTTCAAGCAATACTCTCTGAGAAAAAACAAGTCCCTTACTCCACCACAAATTCTTACCCATTTTACTTCCATCAACCACCATTCCAGAAACTATCCTCTTCATATCTTTCAACATAAAATGAACGATTGTTGTGGCATCAGGAAGCACGACTCTTTCTACCGATGAATGCGAAATATCTCTCTCATCCCACAATGCCACATTTTCTAAAATCGGTAATATATATCCCCTCAATAAACGTGCCATTCCACATACTCTTTCACAATTAACAGGGTTCTTCTTGTGCGGCATTGCCGAGGAACCCTTCTGCAACCTACCAAATGCCTCCCTCACTTCCGCAGTCTCTGTTCTCGAAAGAAGCCTGATTTGCAACGCCACCCTCTCAAGCCCAGATGCAAGTACTGAAAGCGCAGAAACAAGAAAGGCATACCTATCCCTTCCCACTACTTGCGTAGCAACAGGTTCTCTCCTCAGCCCAAGCTTTTCCAACGCATATTTTTCAACCTCAGGTGGCACATTAGCATAGTTGCCAACGGCACCCGATATCTTTCCAACAAGAACACTTTCGGAAGCATACAACAAACGCTTCCGATTTCTCAGCAGCTCCGTGTAATAACTCAAAAGCTTCAGCCCAAATGTCGTAGGCTCAGCATGAACCCCGTGCGTCCTACCAACAATAGGCAGATACTTAAACTCCCTTGCTCTGTCTAATAAGATATTAGCAAGTTCGTCAAGTTCCTTAAAGATGAAATACAAAGCTTCTTTGAGGATTAAAGCCAAAGATGTATCCAGAATGTCAGATGACGTTATCCCATAATGTATATATCTACCTCGCTCTCCCAAACCGTCAGATATTTCATCAACGAAAGCTGCTACATCGTGATGCAAAACAGCTTCTCTATCCTTTATACCACTCACACTAAAACTGACATGTTTCTTGACATACTCAACATCTTCCCACGAAACTTTACCTACAGATGCCCATCCCTCCAGCACAGCAAGTTCTACATCAAGCCACTTATTATACTTATTATCTCCAGACCATACATCGCACATCTCTTTAGTAGTATATCTCTCTATCAACCCTCAATCCCCCTAACTTTCTTAATTATATCGGTAGTAGACCAACCAGATAATATATCCAAAAAGAGGACCTTACCTCCATAGCTTTTTACAACGTGCTCCTCAGGTATACCCTTACCCTCATACTCCTTTCCCTTGACATATATATCAGGCTTAATGACCGAAACCACCCGTTCTGCAGTCAGTTCCTCAAAAGGAACAACATAATCCACAAATCTCAAAGAGGAAAGGACTTCGATCCTGCTTTCTTCTGGCACAACGGGTCTATCACTTCCCTTTAATCTCCTGACTGAACTATCAGAGTTAACAGCCACAAAGAGCACATCTCCCAGTGATTTTGCTTTCTTAAGGAAAAATATATGTCCTCTATGAAGAATATCAAAGCAACCATTAGTCATCACAATGGTTTTACCTTCACGTTTAAGCACTTCAGACATGTGTTCAGCTTCATCCATCGGGAGAATACCAAGATTCAAATTGTATCTGCCATCAAACGGATTCTCTTTCACCTGATTCAAATAGCTTCTTCTAATCAGCTTGAAGAAATCATAGGTTTCTGTTCTCCTGTAGTCTGGATAGGTATAATCAAATGGAATATACCCACCCCTCATATATCTAAGTGTTACTTCTCCGTATATACCATTAGAAAGATAAATACGATGAGAATAATCCTTAGTGGACGCAAGAACAACTTTTGCGCCATCTATGTATCCAGGATCAAGATTTATCTGCCGTTTACCACCAGAAGAAAACCCTTCAACCCTATTTGTGAAATGTTTTATAGGAGAAAGCATTGAAGGACACATTAATCTCCTGAAAGAAACAAAAAATCTTCTCAATTGTTTACCTATATCCCTATAGTAATCAGTAAAGTCAAAAGGAAACTCCCTGCTTTTATAATCTATATCACCAAATCTCAACACCATCGCATCGATTGCCCTATTTAAAACTTCCTCTTTCTCATAAAGGATACCCACAAATAACTTAACCTTCCTATGCTTACTCACTTCTCCCATTGTTTAACCCCAATGTTTTTATTTTATACTGTAATGTCTGTCTTGGTATACCAAGTGTCTTTGCAGCTTTACTTATATTATAGTCACACTCCTTTAATGCTCTTTCTATCATC
>JAGHAJ010000043.1 GCA_021161545.1 Synergistota bacterium
CCACCATAGTAAACGTGTAAATCCTCTACCCTAAGCATTTTCTTCATCTTCCTTTCCAAGATATGCCTCTATAACCCGAGGGTTATTCTGGATATCTTTCGGTTCACCCTCTGCTATGGCTACACCATAGTCCATTACACGAATCCTCTCACATATTCCCATCACTACCTTCATATCGTGCTCTATTAAAAGAATAGTAACACCAAATCTCTCTCTTATCTCCCGTATAAACCCCATCAACTCCTCAGTTTCATGAGGATTCATCCCTGCCGCTGGTTCATCCAATAGGAGTAGCTTAGGATGAGTGGCCAACGCCCGTGCTATTTCCAACCTCCTCTGCTGTCCATAAGGTAAGCCTCCAGCTACAAAATCCTTGTACTCCTTCAAGCCAACACTATCCAGAAGTCTTAAGGCTTCTTCCTTCATTTCACTATCCTGCCTCATGTAAGAAGGAAAACCAAAAGCAGCAGCAAAAATATTCGATTTAAGGCGAAAATGAGAAGCAGCCAAAACATTGTCTATAACACTTAAATCCTTAACAACCTAATATTCTGAAACGTCCTCGCTATCCCAAGAGCGGTTATCTGATACGGCTTCTTGCCCGTTATATCTTTCCCATAGAAGAATATCTTACCCTCCGTAGGAGTGTAAACCCCTGTCACCATATTGAATATTGTCGTCTTACCAGCTCCATTTGGACCTATCAAGCCAACCAATTCTCCCTCTTTTATTTCCATTTCAAAGTCAGAGACTGCTACCACCCCACCAAACCTCATGGTAATATGGTCCAGTCTCAATACTACATCTGTAGAACTCAACTTACGCCACCTCTCTTTCTACTAAAGAAAAGGTCCCATGTAAGCTCCTTTCTACCCATAATTCCTCGAGGCCAGAATATCATGAATACCACAAGCAAAACAGCGAACACAACCATCCTCATCCCAGGTATGCCCGGGATATGAATAAAACCAAGGTTCATAGGAGATTCTATTGCCCTTAACAACTCAGATATGACCGCAAACAGCACCGCTGCAATTGCAGCACCCGTCGAACTGCCTAACCCACCCAAAACTATAATTATCAACAGATTAAATGTAATGAAGAAAGAGAACAGCACCGGAGATATAGTGGTTATAAGGTGTGCTAAGAGGGCTCCACCAACCCCAGCAAAGAAACCACTAATAACAAAAGATAACATCTTATGCTTAAATGGACTTATCCCCATGGCTTCCGCGGCAATCTCGTCTTCTCTTATTGCCTTAAACGCTCTACCATAACTGGAATCTGTAAGTCGCCTTATAAAGAAAAACGTAAACACAGCCCATCCCCATGCCCAGTAGATGTTTGTATAGTTTGGTATATCCTTGAGACCCAATGCACCATTGGTAAGAGGTATAACATTATTTGCAATAACCCTGACTATTTCACCAAAACCAAGTGTAACTATGGCAAGATAATCTCCTCTCAACCTAAAAGATGGAACTCCAACGAGGTATGCCGTTATACCTCCCGCTACACCACCAAGAAGTGTTGCAGGGAAAAAGTGAATTTGTATAGAATTAAATGGCCATATAAGAGGCTCTATAAAGAACATCTGCTGCTTCGCTGCAACAGAAAGTGTCAGAAGAGATGCCGTATAAGCACCAACTGCCATAAACGCATTTGGACCAAGAGAAAACTGACCTGTAATACCATTAACAAGGTTGTAAGATACTGCCAAAACTATATAAACACCACCAAGCGTTATTATTCTAACCATATAGGAATTCAAATAGTGCTTCGCTAGATACAGCAAAAAAAACAATCCCACAACCAGAAGCACATTAAGGAGAAACTTAGTTTTCCTATCCATCTATTCAAACCCCCTAAACCTTCTCCTCTATTTTCTCACCCATCAGTCCTGTGGGTTTAAACAAAAGTATTATTATGAGCAATGAAAATGCTATAGCATCCCTATAGCCAGCAAAATCCGGGAAGAACGCAACCGTCATAATCTCTATAACACCGAGTATAAAACCACCCAACATCGCACCCGTTATGTCACCAATTCCCCCAAACACAGCAGCTATAAACGCCTTTAGTCCGGGCATTATACCCATAAGAGGATTTATCTGAGGGAACTTGATAGCCCACATTATTCCTCCTGCAGCAGCCAATGCAGAACCAACCGCAAATGTAACAGATATCACGAAATCCACATCTATACCCATAAGCCTCGTTGTTTCCATATCTTTCGAAACCGCCCTCATTGCCATACCTATCTTTGTCTTATAAACAAGGAACAATAACAAAAGCAGGAATATCGCAGTAAATAGGGGTATATATATACTATAGGAGACAAATCTCACACCGCCTACAGTAATAAGTTTACCAAACATATCGGGTCTGTGAAACCCTCTTGGCACTCCCCCAAAGACAACCAGCCCAAAGTTCTCCAGAAAGAATGAAACACCGATAGCAGTCATCAATGCAGATATTCGCGGTGCTTTTCTCACCGGCTTGTAAGCAACTTTATCTATCAGAATACCCACCAGTGATGTAAGCACTATTGCTATTATAAACGAAAGCCACCAGGGTAAGACAAACACCGCATATCCAAAGAATGCAAAATATGCCCCAAGCATCATTATATCGCCATGCGCAAAGTTTATAAGTCGCAAGATACCATATACCATGGTATACCCTATTGCTACCAAGGCATATAAACTACCCAGTGATATACCATTAACAAGTTGTTGCATAAACTCTCCAAAACTCATATATCTGCCCCCTCACAAAAAGATGGCAGGTAGCCCCATAAAGGGGCTACCTGCTCGTCATCTTCTAAGGATTAATAACAGTTACAAACTTAAACTCACCCTTATTTGCCTTCTCATTCCAGACAACCTTTTCCATAACAGCACTCTTAACCGCATTACCATGCTCATCAATGTTGATTATACCAGTAACACCCTTAAATCCCTTCGTCGCGGAAAGTGCACTTCTTATCTTCTCCGGATTCGCGGACTTAGCCCTTGCTATAGCATCCCTTATAATCATATAGGCATCAAACCCAAGAGCAGCAAGTGCTGGTGGGCTCTTCTCATACACCTTGTAATATTCCTTAACGAACTGCTTACCGAGTTTCGTAGTTACTGCCTTCTCAGCAAAGTGTGTGGTAAATGCTAAACCTACAACGGCCTTCCCACCAACTTTCCAGAGAGCATCTGCCTGAGCACCATCACCAGATATAAAGTGTGCCTTTATACCAAGCTCTCTTGCCTGCTTCAGTACAAGGGCATCCTCTGTGTAGTAATTCGGTATGTAGATTACATCAGGATGCTTTCTCTTAATAGCAGTTAGCTGAGCAGTAAAGTCCTGGTCACCCGTCTGAGCATAGGTTACTGCCACTATCTTACCACCCATCTTCGTAAATGCTTTCTTGAAAAAGTTCGCAAGGCCAACGCAGTAGTCTTGAGCCCTATCAATCAGCATTGCAGCAGTCTTCGCGTGCAAAACCTTTCTCGCATATACAGCAGCAACCTTACCTTGGAATGGATCAATAAAGCATACCCTAAAGATGTAGTGCTTCCCTTGAGTCACAAGCGGATTGGTGGAGGCAGGTGTAACCATTGGTATGTGAGCCTTCTCCAGTATAGGACCAGCCGCAAGGCTATTAGAACTCGCTACAGCACCTATAACCGCAACAACCTTCTCCTCTTTTGCAAGCCTCGATGCAGCATTTGCAGACTCAACCTTATCGCTCTTATTGTCAACAAGTACAACCTTTATCTTTTCGCCAAGTACTGTCGGATACAGCTTCATAGCCAATTTGATACCACTCCATGTCTGCTGACCATAAGCAGCAACTGCACCAGTCATAGGTAAAACAGCACCTAATCTAACCACCCCCGCTGCCAGAGCAGAACCCATTAAGCCAAAAACCAAAACACCTACAATTACCCACAAGCCTAACTTCCTCACTTATCTCACCTCCATTTTAAAATTATAAGGCTAATACCACAAAAAGCAGCAATAGTTACAAAACCACCCCCTCCCTTAAACTTGGAGATTATTATACCACAAATCCGACATTCAAAACATATTTAAAATACTACAAATTTAGCAGGCTAACAGAAGCCCCTCTCAGCTATGCCATAGCTCATCTCAGCAATTCGTATCGTCTTCTCCACTATGCAGTAGAGGATCCGCGCAGCAGAATATCATACGTCTTCGTTTTACTCATTAAAGAAAGCAGGTTATATACATCAGTATACCGCTTATAAAGAAGAGAAATCTTATTCCACAAAAGTTTCTCAAAACGCTCTTTAAGATACTCCATATTACCCAGTTCTTCTTCAAGAATACCAATCTTACTGGATATAAGGTTTGGTTGCATACCCACAACGGTAAACAGATAAACTTTTATACGGTTAAGCACCCCACTACTTCCTACAAGTATTGGAACTACTTCTGTGTAGTCCTCCCTCATCTTTGCAGAAAACTGCTTTTCATTAAAAGAAAGGGTATTATCATCATTAGAATAAACACCTATAGCCGAAAGGCTCCCAACAAAAGAGGGCAAACTATCAACAGATCTAAAAAGAGATTGAACAAGGTGTTCCTTCAATTTAGAAGCATACATCAACAGAGAAAACTCATTCATATCCATCTCTTTATGAAGAACATTAATACCCACAGGCTGCACCTGACTGCTCTTCCATGGGGCTGAAATATTCTTCCTTATCAGCCCAAGTGACCTGTCCCCAGAAAGCACACCTCGATAGGAGAGGTGTTTATTTATTTCCTCCATTGCGTCATTATATTTCTCAATTATAGACTTTAATACCTCTTTCACTGCATCGATACTGAATGATAGCCTAAAAGAAGATGTCCCCTGCTTGCTAACATTTATGTCAATACAGGGTAATATATCTTTAAAGAGATTGCTTGACTGTCTGTAAGTCTTACCATTCACATTTATTTCTGCATTGGAAGGTTGCACCACTTGATTTTTAGGAACAAGCACACCATCATCTAACATCAATATTCCTATAGACTGTAAGACATTATCAGGGTCCTCATAATTTATACCAGCATTACCCGTGTATAAACTATGTATATACAAACATCCATCTCCTATATATGAAGCAACTCCGGTGCCATTACTGACACTGTTTATCTTATCACTTATGTCGAGCAGAGAATCATCCGTGGATATACTAATTGCACCACCATTTAGATAAAATGTACCTTCTAACGATAGAGGTTCCATAGGGTCAGAAAACTCATCACTCCTGTCCTTCTCTGCCATTGCCACAGATAGCACAGATATGCTCGCAGTAGTTTGGGGTGAAACTCCGTAGCGAAGTGCGCTACTCCCAACGCTGACAGAGGCTGTATAAGGTACCCACCTATCCCTGTTAAGCACATTCACCAAAGAAGCATAAAGACGATACAGCTTCATATTTAGCTCTTGCCACGCATCTATCCTTTCTGTAATAAAGTTTACATTTGTATTGTCACTTTTATCCACATAGGCATAGTTAGCAGATATCCTATTCGTTACGTTGCTAAATAACGCATACGTACCTCTGAGATTATCAATAGAGGCATACCCATCATACAGATAAAGGCTGCCCATATTCCTTTTCCCTTATGAAATATATCAGTTTTTCCAATTCTGCGGATATATCCATATTAGAAACAAGGATATCTTTGGGAACGGTTAAATCAACTGGGGCAAAGTTCAATATCCCCTTTATGACTCCAGAACCCACTATCCTATCTATCACACTTTGTGCCTCAGCTGCAGGCACACAGATTATAGCTATACTAACATTCTGTGCTCTAAGCACCGTTTCCACTTCATCTATGTGATAAATATATCTCCCATTTATAGTTTTACCCACTTTCTGCCTATTCTTGTCGAACACTGCTACTATGTCTATACCCCTTTTGGAGAACATTTCATAGTCCAGCAGTGCCTTGCCAAGCCTACCTACTCCAAATAAAGCTATCTTGAAAAGGCGACAGTCTTTAGGGCATGGCAGTATACCCATCAGGTGAAAATATAGTTCTTCTACGCTATACCCAACTCCTCTCTTGCCTATCTCTCCAAAATAAGATAAATCTTTCCTCACCTGTGTAGGTTTTAGACCCAAAGCCTCTCCTATTTCTGCAGAGGAAATGACATCCCTCTTCTCTACATAGTAAAGCCGCTCCAAATACCTACAATACCTCACTATCCTCTCAATCGTAGGCACACCAACCTGTGTCTTCTTCCTTTTCATCCCCCATCTCCCTATCTAAGATTTTTTTCACACATGTATTATATTAAAAAGAGATAAAATATACAATAAGAAATTTATCACAAATAGCCCAATAGGGTACTGAGCATAGACATATTTACCACCTTTTGAGAGTATGTGAAGATTGAGATACTTTTTCAGCCATTCCATTGGGTATGACACGACGTTTAGGAAGTGATCTAAGAGAAGGACGGGGAATTTCA